>NZ_CALHXD010000061.1 GCF_938040115.1 uncultured Campylobacter sp.
ATTCCTCTTCGCTTAGACGCCTGATATTTGCTATCGTCATCTTTAGCGGCGTGATACCTGAGAGCGGATCGGGATCGCCCGCATTGGCTAGCTCGTTACCGTCGGCCTCGCTGTAGTGGAAGGTCGTAAATATCGTGCCCTCTTTTAGATCCGGATTTACGCGCAGTTTGGCGGCGATCTGACCGCGTTTGTTTTGTACGAGCGCGTAGCAACCTTCCTCCAGCTCCCTCTCGCGAGCGATATCGGGACTTACCTCGATGAGCGCGCCCTCTACGCCGGCACCGTACTCTAGGGCAGGGCACTCTCTCGTCATCGTGCCTGTGTGGTAGTGATAGACCTTGCGTCCGGTCGTAAATAAGCACGGATAGACTTCGTCAGGCACCTCGCTAAGCGCGCCGCTACCGACCGGATAGCCGTCCGGGATATTCATCTTGGCTCTAAATTCGGCCTCGGCCTTTGCGCGCTCCTCTTTATCCTCTACGTAAAGCACTGGTGCAAAGCGGAATTTGCCGCCAGGCAGCATGGACTTGTGATCTGCGTAAAGCACCGGCGTACCCGGATGCTCCTCGTCTGGGCACGGCCAGCTGATACCACCTAGTTTGCCTAGCCTATAGTAGCTGATACCGCCGAAAAATTTAGGCATGAGCTCCCTGAGCTCGTTCCAAATTTGCTCAGGGCTAGCAAAGTCAAACCCCTCTAGCCCCATGCGGTTTGCGATGTTGCAAACGACTTTCCAGTCAGGCTCCACGCCGCTAACGGGCTCGCTAGCTTTGCGCGTTCGCTGGACGCGGCGAGAGGTGTTTATAAACGTTCCGTCCTTTTCTCCCCAGCCCGCGGCAGGTAGCACCACATCGGCCTTATGCGCGCTCTCGGTAAAGAAAAGATCCTGCACGATAAAGCAGTCTAGATGGTGTACGGCGTGGACGAAGTGCTCGGTCCAAGGGTCGCTCATTACGGGGTTTTCGCCGTAGACGTAGAGGACTTTTAGCTCGCCGCTATCCATTTTATCCGGCGCTTGCGTTAGCTTAAAGCCCGGAACCGGATTTAGCTCAAAGTGCCATACTTTGCGCGCTTGCTCCTGTGCATAAGGGCTATTTACCGCGCCGGCCGGGATGACGTTAGGCAGCGCGCCCATGTCGCATGCGCCTTGGACGTTGTTTTGACCGCGCAGAGGATTTACGCCCGCACCCTTTTTGCCTAAATTTCCCGTTAAAACGGCTAAATTTGATAGCGAAAAGACGTTTGACGTGCCGTCACTAAACTGCGTGATACCCATCGTGTAGCAAATCGCCGCCGCGCCTGCTTTAGCATACATTCTAGCTGCCTCTATGACGAGCTCTTTTTTTATACCGGTTTCGCGCTCGAAACGCTCAGGCGTAAAGTCCTTAACCGCTTCTTTTAGATATTCAAATCCCTCGGAGTACTTCTCGATAAATTCGCTATCTTGCAAATTTTCGGCGATTATGACGTGCATCATCGTATTTAGCGTTTTGATATTCGCTCCGATCGGGATTTGCAAGAAAATATCGGCTTTTTTGGCCATATCGGTGCGCTTTGGATCTACGACGATCATCTTTGCGCCGCGCTGAAGGCCGCGCTGCATCTGCATAGCGATGATCGGGTGGCACTCGCTCGTGTTGGTACCGATGAGTAAAAATACGTCCGTGTCGGTCGCAAATTCGACCAAATCGTTCGTCATCGTTCCGTTTCCTAGCGTGCTGGCAAGACCTGCCACTGTAGGAGCGTGTCAAAGACGGGCGCAGTGATCGACGTTGTTGCTGCCCTGGGCGCGGAAAAATTTCTGGAAAACGTAGTTGTCTTCGTTATTTGAGCGCGCGGAGCTAAAGCCCATGATCGAGCTTGGGCCGTATTTTGCGACGGTGGATTTAAATTTATCCGCGAGGAAATCATAAACCTCCTCAAAACTCACTTCTTCAAGCTCGCCGTGCTTGTCGTAGACGCCGTTTAGCTTTCTCATCATCGGTCGGCTTAAGCGTTTAGGAGAGTTTACAAACTCCCATCCGAACATTCCTTTTAAGCAAAGCTCGCCGTCGTTTACGTGGTGGTCTTTGCTAGGTTTGGCATCTACGATTCTACCGTTTCGCACGATAAGATCGATGCCGCAGCCCGTACCGCAATATGGACAGGTGGTCTTTACGATCTCTTCCATTTTTGCTCCTTTCTGGTATTACTGAAAATTATGAGATTATTATACAACGGCAAATATAAATTTAGTTTTAAAATTAGTATATTTTTTTAAGAATTATTTAAGTAATATGCAAATTTAGCATATTACTTTTTTGCTTTAAACTTTTATTTTTAGGGAAATTTTTAGGTATATGTTTAACACAATGTAAAATTTATTTAAAAATTATTACTTTTAAATGTATTTAGATGTATAATGGAGATAGAAAATCTTTTCAAGGAGCACCCATGAAAAATCTAGTCGCTTTTCTAGTTATCCTAGGTATCATTGGCGGTATTGCCATGAAGTATATTAACGCCTTTCCGGTACTCGACGAGACGGTCAAAGAGAAATGGGCTCAGGTGCAAAACCAATACAAACGCCGCGCCGATCTTATCCCAAATTTGGTAAAAACAGTTCAAGGCTACGCTAGCCACGAGGAAGGCGTATTTAAGGAAGTAACGGAAGCTAGAAGCAAAGCCTCTCAAATGACGATCGACGTTAGCTCGCTAGACGATCCTGCTAAGCTAAAAGAGTTTGAAAACGCTCAAAAAACTCTAGGCGGCGCGCTATCTAGGCTAATGGCTATCACCGAGAACTACCCTCAGCTAAAAGCCGATCAAAATTTCCTCTCCCTTCAAAGTCAGCTTGAAGGTACGGAAAATCGCATCGCAGTCGCTAGAAAGGACTATATCGCAGCGGTCAAGGACTACAACATCGCCCTTCGCAAGATACCGGATAAGTTTATAGCCGCGATTTTTTATCCAGAGCTCAAACCGCGCGTGACGTTTGAAGCAAGCGAAGCCGAACAAAGCGCGCCGGACGTATCTTTCGCCAAATAACCCAACCAAGGTACAAAAATGAAACGCATTTTATCTACTTTATTTTGCGTTTTTACGCTTTTAGGACTTACGGCTATAAATTTATCGGCAGCAGACAGTGCTACCGAACAAAACAAAACCGTAAAACAAACTACTACTCAAACCTCAAACGAAAAGAGTTCAAATTTCCCTGCCTTAACCGGCAGGGTAGTAGATCAGGCAAGAGTACTAAGCCAGAGCACAAAAGACGAACTAGAAACATTACTAGCTACTCATGAAAACAATACCACTAATCAAGTCGTAGTAGCTACTATAGAATCTCTAGGTAACGCTCAAATAGAAGAGTACTCCATAGAACTAGCTAGACGTTGGGGTATAGGACAAAAAGGTAAAGATAACGGAGTAGTATTAGTAGTAGCTCCAAACGACAAACAAGTACGCATAGAGGTAGGATACGGTCTAGAAGGCACTCTAACAGACGCTCTTAGCAGCAATATAATAAACTACTACATAATCCCAGAGTTTAAAAAAGGTGATATCCAAAACGGTATAAACATAGGCACACAAAAGATCATTGCTCTACTTGATGGGGATGAGGGGGTTAAAAAGGAGATAGAAAAGCAAGATGAGACGCCTGTGGAAGCCTACGGGATAGTAGTTGGCATGGTGATGGTATTTGCTTCGGCTATTTTCGGCGCGGCGCTCGTGCGTATCGGGGTTTGCGCGGTTTTATCGGGCTTTACCTCAGCCGTCGTCGCCGGAGCGTTTGGCATAGAAGATTTCGCCCTTAGAGGCGTGGTTATGTTTGCGCTTTTTTTGCTATTTTTTTATTTGACCAAAAATATAAAACCCAGCTCTGGCGCAAATTCGGGAGGTTCGGGCTACTCTGGCGGCTACGGCGGCGGTTCCAGCGGAGGCAGAAGCTCTTCGGGAGGCGGCTTTAGCGGAGGAGGCGGAGGCTTTGGCGGAGGCGGAGCTAGCGGTAGGTGGTAGCTACTTTTAAATTTAGCGTCAGATTTTGCTAGAACGCTTGCTAAATTTTGCCGATTCGAGCCTAGTCGTATCGGCGCTGCCGTTTGCGATAAATTTGAGGCTAACTAATGTTTTGGCTTTTAGCCTTTTTGCAAATTCGCAAAAGAAAAAGCGGGCGGCAAGGGACTGATTTAACCAAAATCAAGCTAGCAAACGGCTTTAAATCCGCTAAATTACGCTAATAATCTAAAAATACGCAAAATATAAATTTGACTAAAATCCGTAAAAATCAAGGAAAGATATGAATCGCATTTTGATTATTTTGTTTTACGCTTTTACTACGGCTTCGCTTCTTGCCGCTAAGACCGGGGTAGATGAGCGTTTGGAGTTTCCGATTTTAACCGGCAAAATAGCAGACGGCGCCGGGGCGTTAAGTCCTGCCCAAAAAGAGGAGTTGAAGGAAATTTTATATTTTCAGGAGAGGTTTGATAAGGTTGAAATCATCGTAGCCACGATAAGCAGTACCCCTAAAGACGGGCTAGAGTGGTACGGTGCGCAGTTAGCCGGAAAGTGGGGGATATTTGGCAAAAAAGCTTTGCTGATAGTAGTTACGGACGATAAAAAAGCATATATCGAGGCTGGAAGCGGATATATCGGCGTACTGAAAGACGAGGTAAGTAAAGATATCATAAGCAGGGACATAATCCCAAAACTCGCTAAAGGCGATGTAGCCGGCGGCATCAAGGCAGGCGCACAAAAGATTGCCGAGGCTATTTTATACGAGAGAGGCTACGAAGGGCTAAAAGCGCGGGAGGCTTTGCTAAAATTTATAAAAGAAGACTTAAACGTCAATGAAAGTACGAAGGGCAAGCTAATAGCCGCGTTTTACGAATTTTCGGGAAGGACGCCCGAGCAAAGCATAGATCTAGCAGGTAAAATACTTAGCAGCGACCCTAGTTTTGACGATGAGTCCGTGCAGAGCACGGCCTTTAGGCGTAAGATGATAGAATTTGATATAGAGCAAAGCGACGAAGCCTACGTTCCCGATCCGGGCTATATTTTTATAATGGGATTGTTTTACGGGATTATAGTATTTGTGCTGGGTTCGGCGGCTTTAAATTTGGGCTTTGCTAAGCTTGGAAACTTTTTGGGCAAGGTATCGTATTCGTATCTTGGCGGCCTTATCGCGTGCTTTCTCATACTGCGAGGTAGCGGGTCGCACTATCTTACGGAGTTTTTGTTGTTTGGCGTAATTTTTGCGGCGATTTATTGGATGCTTAAGGATAAGGATTTTGACGCGGACGACGAGCTGTATCCCAAACGGACGAAAAAAGTAGGGCGCAAAAGACGGAGTTAGTTTGTTTTTGCGCAGGTTTGCTTTGTTTAAAGCGCGCAAATTTAACGTTGCCGCAGAAGCCGTTTTAAATTTTAGGATTTTGGCTTTAAATTTTAGCCGCTATCCTAAAATTTGCAAATTTTTCGCCTTTAAATTTGTGAGTCAAATTTCGCGCGCCGATCGTCAAATTTGCTCCTAAATATCTCCCAAAATCTTTTTATAATTGCTAAAAATCGGCGAGTCCTCGCCAAAATACAAACTCATCGCGCGCACGTAGCGATCGAGCGGATTTTGTATGCGGTTTAGCGCGAGACGCTTGCAAAACGGCAGGTCGTAGCTGCTTAAAATCACGCTAAAAGGCACTGGAAAATCGGTGCCAAAAAGAATTTTGTCGTGGATTTGCGTTTGGGTTTTTAGATGCGGCAGTATGCGGGCCTTGTTTATGCAAAGCAGTGCCGAAACGTCGGCGTAAAGCCCGTCAAATTCGCGTAGCCAACGAAGTAGCGTGAAGTAGTTGGCGCCCAGTTTCTCCGGATCGCGCGAAAACATGGACAAAACGCCGTTGCTTGAGGCGCCCATGTGAGCGCAGACGATGCGGCAACCAAGATTTAGCGGGGATTTTAGCTGCTCGATGCTCTCAAGCGCCTTGTTTGACGCCAGCGAGTTTTCGTCGCCCACGTGGATCACTAGCGGCAGCCCAAGCTCGCTAAGTAGCCTAAAATAGGGCTCGTAGCGCTTGTCGTTTAGATCCGTCTCCCAGTACGAGTGCAGCAGCTTGCCGCCCTTAAAGCCCATTTTGTGGTACTTTTCGATCAAATTTAGCGCGTCTTTGCGGTTTGGATTTACGCTAAAAAACGGCACGACCTCGTTTGGATTTTGCTCGTAAAAGGCAAAAACATCCTCGTTTGAGGCGCAGACGGTTTTGTCTTTGTGCACGAGATTTCCGCTCTCGTCAAATTTCGCATCGACGCCGAAAACCACGGACTTTTGGACGAAATTTGAGCTTTTAATCAGCCGCGCGAAGTTGCTTTTGTAGCCTTCAAAACCGTTTTTTATAAGCTCGCTCCTGTTTATATCAAATTTTTTGGCGAAAAACGCAAGCGCTAGCTTGTCGTAAAATCGGTCGAATTTTACATCCGCGCTAAGCAAGTGCGAGTGGATATCGACGGTTTTTATCTGCGTTAAATTTGCGTTTTGCAAGCCGCTAAGTTCGCTCTCCCGCACGGCGATTTCGTTAAATTTATCCCTTGAAAACCAGCCCGAATTTGCTTCGTTTGTGGTTAAATTTACGCTCGTTTCGGCAAATTTATCTTTGGCGTAAATTTGACTCGCGTTTTGGCAAAACCCGAGCGTTTTTGACGTAGCCGTCTCGCTCGCTCTCAAATTTGAGCTCAAATTTATCCGCGCGTTTTGCTCGGTTAAATTTGCGCGAGTTAAATTTGCCTCCGTTTTGCGAGCTGCTAAACCAAGGCTTGCGGCGCTTGCACGGGCCGAGCTTGGCGCCAAATTTGCCGCCGTTTTTCCGCCTCTCAAATTTGAGCTAAAACCAAAAGCATCCAAACCCTCGACTGCGCTATAAAAACCATCTCGAAACATCGTTTCTCCTTTTTAAAATTTGGCGAAATCATAGCCTAAATTTTAAAAAGTGTCAAGTGGTGCTTTACGCTTTATGATTTTCTAAGCTAAATTTGCGTAAGATTTCGTCAAATTTAACGAAAGGAAAGAGATGAGCTACAAGATGAGCGAGCTTTGCGAACTATCGCAAACGCCCAAATCAACGATACTCTTTTACATAAAAGAAGGGCTTTTGCCTGAGCCCTTGAAGGTAAAAGACAATGTCCATCAGTACGGCGAGGACACGCTTTTGATGCTAAATTTCATCAAATACGTCCAGAGCAACTTCCACCTCAGCCTAAAGGAGGTCAAGGCGCTCACGCAGCAAAAGGGCTTTAGTTTTAAGCGCTGCTACGAGGCGCTTTTTGATTCGCTAGATACATTTATGGGGTCAAATTTCGCCCAGACGCTAAGCGCTAGCGAGGCGTGCGAGAGGCTGGGTATCACGGAGGCTGAGCTTGATAAATTTATCGAGGAGGGATTTATCTTTATGCGAGGCGGCAAGCTAACGCAAAAAGAGGTCGAGATCCTGCAAATCGTGCTAGAAACCCAAAAGAGCGAGCGCGGGCGAGAAATTTTACGGACCTATATAAATTTAGCTAAACAAACGGCCAAAATCGAAGCCGAGTGTGCGCGCGAAATTTACGCGAAAGCAAAGGATAAAAACGCGGCCTTAAAGCTCGTTTTTGATAATATCTTGATCCTAAAACCGTATATCTTAAATTTCCACACCTTCGATGCCTACAAAAAGGAGAACAAATGAAAGGCGTTTTTTCGGTTAGGGGCTTTTTGCCCTTTTTGGTCGTTATGTTTATCAACGCGGTCGTGGATCTTGGCCACAAGATCACGATCCAAAACATACTTTTTAAGAGCATCGAGGATGAAAATTTACAGATTATCCTGACCTCGCTCGTAAATTTGCTAATCTTACTGCCCTACATCATGCTTTTTAGCGTTTCGGGCTTTTTAAACGACAAATTTTCGCGCACCCGCATCACGAGATACGCGGCGGCGAGCGAAATTTTACTCACGCTTTTTATCACTATAAGCTACCTTTGCGGCTGGTTTTACGTGGCGTTCGGTACGACGCTGCTGCTAGCGGTGCAAAGCGCGATATATAGCCCGGCTAAATACGGACTAATCAAAAAAATCGTGGGCGCAGAAAAGCTTGGCGCTGCAAACGGTATCGTGCAGGCCTTTACTATCGTGGCGATTTTGCTCGGGTCGTTTGTTTTTTCGGCGATTTTTGAGAGCTACGCCGCTACTAGTACGGACGCGGGCGAGATGATAAAATCGGTCTGGTTTATCGGCGCGATACTTTTTGTTTGCTCGGTAGCCGAGACGATTTTTACGTTTAAGATTCCGTTTTTCGAGGCGACTGACGCTGGGCTTAAATTTGACGCTAAAAAGTACTTTAAACTAGGCTACCTAAAAGAAAACACCAAGCACATCTTTAACAACAAAAACGCCTTTTTATGTACGCTTGGACTTTCGGTTTTTTGGGCGGTGGCGCAGCTGGTTATCGCTGTTTTCCCTGCTCACTACAAGGCTATGAGCGCGGATAATAACGTCATGATCGTGCAGGCGATTTTAGCCGTTAGCACCATCGGTCTAGTCGTGGGCTCGGCGCTAGCTGGCAGCTACTCGAAAAACCACATCGAGATGGGCATCGTGCCTTTTGGCGCTTTGGGACTTTTTGCTTCGCTGCTTATGTTCGCGCAGGGTTCAAGTGCTGCGTTTATGACGCTGGCGTCCTTTTTGTTCGGTTTTAGCGGCGGCGTTTTCATCGTGCCGCTAAATGCAAATATCCAGTTCTTCACGCCCGAAGAGCAGATGGGCCGCACGCTAGCTGGCAGTAACTTTATACAAAACATCTTTATGGCGGCGTTTTTGCTGCTTGCTATGGCGTTTAGTATATTTGCCGTTAGTACGCCGGAGATTTTCGTCATTACCTCCTTTTGCGTACTTATCTGCGCGCTGGCGACGATAAAATATCTACCGCATCTTTTTGCGCGTTTGCTTATCATGCCGTTTTTTAGGATAGGCTACACGATCAACGTCGACGGCGTCGAAAATATCCCGCAAAAAGGCGGCGTGTTGCTGCTTGGCAACCACATGAGCTGGATAGACTGGGCGGTGCTGCAGATGGCCTCTCCGCGCCCGATCAGATTTGCGATGCATAAGAGCTTTTATGAAATTTGGTACCTAAAATGGCTGTTAAATTTATTTGACGTGATCCCGATAGGCGCGGGCGCTAGCAAAAGCGCGCTAGAAAAGATCCGCGAGTGCCTGGATGCGGGCGACGTGGTGGCGCTGTTTCCGGAAGGGCACATCAGCTATAACGGACAGATAGACGAGTTTGCGCACGGTTACGAGATAGCCGCAAGCGATACGAACTCCGTCATCGTGCCGTTTTATCTACGCGGCCTTTGGGGATCTAGTTTCTCGCGCGCTCAAAAATACTACCAAAAAATCAGCCGCAAAATAGACGGCAAACGCGCTATTAGGGTGAGTTTTGGTGCGCCTCTAGCGCCTGAGACCAAAGCTCCGCAGGTACGCGAAAAGGTCGTCGAACTGTCGTTTTTTAGCTGGGCCGAGTATCTAAAAACTCTAGAGCCTATGCAGTTTAGCTGGCTAAAACACGCCAAAGCGGATCTGTTTAAACGCTCGATGGTAGATAGCACGGGCGCTGATCTAAACAATCTCAAGGTTATCGCTACGGTGCTTGTGTTTTTGTCTAAATTTAAATTCTCGTTTTTAAAAGAGCGAAACGTCGGCGTGATACTGCCTTCCTCGGTGATGGGTAGCATTATAAATTTGATGCTATTTATCAGAGGCAAGATAAGCGTAAATCTAAACTACACGCTTAGCGAGCAAAATTTGATCGGCTGCGCGGACAAGGCTGGGTTAAGAAGCATAATCACGTCGCGCCAGTTTATCGCCAAGCTAAAGGCTCGCGGCTTTGAGCTGGAAGAATCTCTAAAAGGCAGACTCATCTATCTCGAAGACGTCGCGCAAGGCATAAGCAAGGCTGATAAAATTTGCGCGATGCTAAAGGCGATTTTGATGCCGCGCTGGCTGCTTGAGCTTATTTATTTTCGCGACGTTCGCATCGACGACGATGCTACGATACTCTTTAGCAGCGGCAGCGAGGGCACGCCAAAGGGCATCGTGCTAACGCATAAAAACATAATGGCTAACATCAAGCAAATTTCAGAGATCGTAAACACGGGCGGCAACGACGTTATCTTAGCGTCGCTACCGATATTTCACTCATTCGGGCTTACCGCGGCGACATTTTTCCCGCTTAGCGAAGGTATCGCCTCGGCTCACGTGCCTGATCCTACGGACGCCTTTGCCGTGGGCAAGATGGTTGCTAAATACCACGCGACGATAATGTTTGGCACGTCGACGTTTTTTAGGCTCTATACCAAAAACAAAAAGCTAAATCCGCTGATGTTTTCTACGATCCGCTACGCGATAGCCGGCGCGGAGAAACTAAACGCGGTCGTCAAGCGCGAGTTTAAGATGAAATTTGGCGTCGAAATTTACGAAGGCTACGGCACGACCGAGACCTCGCCAGTTGTCAGCGTAAATACCGCAAACGTGCTAGAGCCCGAGTTTTTTAAAGAGCTTGTTTTCTCAAAAGAGGGCAGCGTAGGTCTACCGACTGCGGGCACGATAATAAGAATCTGCGATCCTACAAGCCTAGAAAAGCTAGAAAACGGGCAAGCCGGCCTAATCCTAATCGGCGGCCATCAGGTGATGAAGGGCTACTATCTAGATGAGGAGCGCACGAAAGAGGCGATCGTCGAGCTAGACGGCGTGCGCTACTATAACAGCGGCGACATCGGCTTTTTGGACGAGGCTGGCTTCCTAACGATCACGGATAGGCTATCTCGCTTTGCTAAAATCGGCGGCGAGATGATAAGCCTAGGCGCGCTCGAGGCTCAAATCTCAGGCGTGCTGGGCGATGAGGTTACCTTTGTGTGCACCAATGTCGCCGACGAGAAAAAGGGCGAGCAAGTCGTGATGCTCTTTAGCGGCGAGATAAGCGAGGAGGATGTGGCCGCGCGCATCAGAGCTTCTGCGATACCGTCCATCATGCAGCCTTCAAAGATTTTTAAAGTAGGGGCCGTACCGGTGCTAGGAACCGGCAAAGTGGACTTTAAATCAAGTAAAAAGCTAGCGGCCCAGCTGGTTGCGGGTGAGGGAAATTTAGGCGCGGCGGAGGAAGCTTAAACTTACGCTACTATAGGCAAATTTGGCGGCTAGGTCGTCAAATTTGCCTATCGTCTAAGCTCTAGCAAAAGACCCTTGCAAAATTAAATTTTAAAACAGCGATACCCGCTTATAAACACCTAAGTTTAATCACAATATAATCATAATGAAAATAAAACAACAAGGCGAATTTTGAACTTAAATTTAAAACAAAAACTCTTCGGTAGCAAACTTAAAAAGATAGTTTGGTCGGTCGTGCTTTTTACGGCGATACTTTGCGCCGCATTTATCCGTATAATTCCCGATTACTCCACCTCGCGAGGCTTTGCGATAGTTTCTCTCTCCGACTACGACAAATACAAACAGGGATACTGCCTAAAAGAGGATAGGATTTTACCAAAAGATGAATTATATAGAAGGGCTATAGGAAAGCGTTTAGATAATTACATAATCTTTGAAAAACTACTAGACAAATATGCGGTTTATAAACTTGGAAGTTCTTGGGGAAGTAAATACGAGATAGCTTATTATGAGCTAGAAAACATAAGCCTGTCAAATTGGTTTGAAGTATTGTATAGTTATTACAAAGAAGGCAAAAGCAATGAAGAGATATTTATGAATGAGTTAAAAGCCAAAAAGGTCGACCCTAAAAAATATTTAAAGATAAATTTAAAAGATATGAGCGCAGGATTTGATAGGCCTATTGCTAGAATCGAAGGCGATAATCGCAGTGTTAATGTTACGCTATTCTTGGATAATTATTTTTTACTAGGTGAAAATATGCTTCAATATAACTTTTTTAAATATTTAGTTGCTATCTGGTTTGACGAAAAAGTAAAAAGAGAGTATCAAAAGCATAAAAATATACTATTTGATAAAAAAAGATCATTCACGAGGATAGATAATTGTGGCAATATTGACGAGGATGTAAATAAATCATTTAATAACGCTAAAGAAAATATAGGTAAAGGCGGCTGAAAAGCCTAACCATTTGAAATTTACCAAGCAAATTTCAAATCAAAAAATAAAATTTCAACACAAAGGATAAACAATGGCTGTATTTAATCTAAATTTAAACGACGACTATTCAAAACAGTTGCTAAGCTACTATATATGGGGTCAAGATACCCAGCCGCCGGTCGGTAAAGTGGCGTCCGATAAATATATTGCCGCGATAAAATAAAAGGCGAATTTTGAACTTAAATCTAATACGCCTCATAACTATGGATAGCGCAAAAATAGCGTCGTTTTATCGCGGTTTATCCGCATCGGCGGTCAAATTTGCTTGATAAAACGACTAACTAGCCTGCCTAAACGCCAAATTCGGCCACCGCAGACTAGCTAAATTTACACCAAATCCCTGCTGCTAAAGATAAAATATCCGCTAACAAGCATAATCGCGCCCAAAATCAGCGGGTAAAAAATCGAGTAAATAACAAATCCAAACGCGCTAAAGTTGTTTAGCACGAAATTAGACGCTACGCCGATAACGGCTAAATTTGGATCAAACAGGCTAATCGCCGCGATCCTAAAGACCTCGATCGGGTTAATGAGCGCGATAAAAAATATGATGTCCTCGCGTACGTTAGTTTTCATCAAAAAGCCAATCAGCGCGAGATCTAAAAACGCTAACAAGATAAGCCAGAGCAAAAACGCGACGCCTTGACCCATTTCTTGATTTTTGATAGCCGAGGAGATGAGAAATCCAAACGACAAAAACACGAAGCTAAGCGCGAAAAGTAGGGCGGTGTAGAGGCTTAGGATATCCCACGGGATCTCTATTTTTTTAACCAAACCGGCAACTACGGCTAAAACGAAAGAGAGCAAAAGCGGCACGAAAATAACGAAAATACGCCCCAAAGCCTTGCCGAAATAGTATTCGCCTAGGCTAACGGGAAAGCTAAGCATATACTCAAGCAGGTTCGTATCGCGGTCGGCGCTAATGCTACGCACGGTCGAGATGAGGATAAAAATGGGCACGATGATGATGCAAATTTGGATAAAAAGCAGCAAAAGCCGCGTAAGCCCGCTAAAGCCCAGCACCCGCGAGTCCGTCACGCCGCTAAAGATAAAAGTAACGATAAGCCCCATAAAAACTAGCATATAGATGAGAAACCAGCGCGAGCGCAGCGACTCGGCGACATCTAGTTTGGCGATGAGTAGCAAGTTACGCATGCGCGCCTCCTTGATAGATCGGCTCGTCTTTTATGATCTGCCCCAGGTCCATCTCGACGTAGCGGTTTGATATGCCCTGCACCTCATCAAGCCTATGCGAGATGAAAACCAGCGTCTTTTCTCGTGCGAACTCGCTTAGTAGATCCATAAAATTTCGCCTGGCTTTGGGGTCTAAATTTGCCGTCGGCTCGTCAAACATCATGGCTTCGGTATCTTTAGCAAAGGCGATTGCGATTAGCATTTTTTGCTTCATACCGCCCGAGAGTTTGTAAAAGGGCTTGTGAAAGTTTCCTTTTAGATCAAGCTCCATTTTCTCGCAAAATTTCTCTATATTTTCCTGCGCGACGCCCGAGCTTTTGCAGACGAACTCGCAAAGCTCTTTTAGGTTAAATTTAAGCGGCGGCGGCGTTTGCGGGACGAAAGATATCACGCTAAGGGCTTCTTTGCGCGCGGTAAAAGGATCAAAGCCGTTTACTCGCACCTCGCCGCTGTTTGGCTTAAATTCGCCCAGGATTATGCGCATCAGCGAGCTTTTGCCGGCGCCGTTTTGCCCGAGCACGACCGTTTTTTGCCCCTTTTCTATGCTCAAATTTACGTTTTGCAGTATCTTTTGCGAGCCAAAAGCCTTTGTGATGTCTTTTAAGATTATCAAATTTATCCTTTTAGATGAGCTTTTTAAAGCCGTTGTCGAATTTCAGCGCGTCGTGGTGGCACACGTCGATACAGCGCCCGCAAAGCGTGCAGTCGCCGCCCACGAGACGAAATTCTTTTTTATTTTCGTCGCCGTCTAGTTTGGCGTTTTTCTTCGTGATTTCAAGCACATGCGGCACGAGACAGGTATCGATACAGACCAAACAGTGGTCGCAGCGATCTTTGTTCCAGCTGACTTTTACGGCGTTGGTGCGGGTTAGTAGCGAGTACGTCGCGCCGATGGGGCAGACGTAGCGGCACCAGCCTCTGCGGGAGTAGAAAATCTCGACTAAAAGCACGAAAAGGGCAAACCAAATCGCGTGAAAATAGCCGTAAATGATAAAGCGCGATACTATGCCCGTCACGCTAAAAATCTCAAACACGAGCTGCGAGCTAGCAAAACTCATCGCGATAAAAAGCGCGGTAAAGACGTAGCGCCATTTGGGATCGAACTCGCGGCGTTTGATTATCTTTTTAGCGGCTAAATTTTCGTGGATTTTCTCGCCGATCTCGCCCAAAAAAGTATAAGGGCACACCCAGCCGCAAAACGCCCTCCCGCCCACGAGCGCGTAAAAAAGCAAAATCGTAACCGTACCGATGATCAAATTTATCGGAAACTCGTGCGTCGCGGCAAATACCTGAAAGCTCATAAAAGCGTCGGTCAAATGAAAGCCCAAAATCCTTGATCCGCTGATGTCGCCTTCTAAAATTTGAATATCCGCGCGGTAAGAAAGCACGAACAAAATATGCACTAGCGCGATCACGACGAGGCGGCGTCCTCGCCAGCTGAGGCTTTTTTTACCCTCACCGTTTTTTATCGTCAGCGTATCGAAAAAATCGACCTTCGAGACCGTGCAACGCGTGCTATATTTATCCATCCGCTACTCTTTAAATTTTGAAATTTCATCAGCTAGCAAGCCTAAATCCTCGTCTGATACGTTGTTTAAAAGTCCCTTCATTAGGCTGTTTGGTACTTTATTTTCTTTGTAGTCTTTTAGCCTAGCTAAAATTTCGTCCTTGCTTTTGCCTGAGATTTTAGGCGCCATTACGCCCTTGCCGTTTGCTCCGTGACAAGGCGCGCAGGATGTTAGGTATCGTTTGCTAACGCCATCGCTGGGCTGATTTGCTACGCTGTTTTGTAGCTGTTTTATCTTTTTTATTTCCTCGGCGTCTTGCAGATTTAGCTCCTCGTTTCGCTCTTGCTTAGGAGCGAAGTCTTGGGGTTTTATTTCGGGTCTGCTGGCATCTTTTATGGGCGCTGAGGGCTGGCTAGTCAGCATAAAAATCATAAGAACCAAGACCAAAGCTCCAAAGATTATCGCTATTTTCTTTCCCATTTTAGCCTCCTATTTTTTTCTAAACTGCTCGTTAAATTCGCTGATTTCGTTTGCTAGAGCGCGGATTTGCGCCTCGTCTAGGGTTTGGACTAGATCTTTCATCAGCGGATTTGCCTTTTGCTTGTTCTTATACGCAAAAATCATATCGTAAATTTGATCCGAGGTTTTGTTTAGCAGCGACGGGCCGATGATGCCGTTGGCATAGTCGTCGTGGCAGGCGGAGCATTTTACGATAAAGTCCTTGCTAAGGCGCCCTTTTACGAGTTTTAAATTTATACTTTGCAGCGGGTTTCGCACCATCGCTAGCGCGCCGACTGAGCGGCTAGTCTCGCTCTCTTCGTCATCTAGACCAAATTTGACTCTCTTTTTGCCGTTTATATCGTAGCTCATAAACTGATCGTAGTCTTTTTGCGCGGTTGCGTTAGCGTCTGCTTTTTGCGTCTCTATCATGCCTGCGGCGGCGGGCGTCGCTTGCGTTTTTGCCGCTTGCGTCGTCGGTTTTTTATCATCCTTGCTCTCGCAGCCAGTTATCAGCATGGCGGCGGCGAGGGCGACGAGACAGCCTAAAATTTTATTTCTCATTTTTATCCTTTGTAAATTTCGTCATAGCTGCGGTTTGGCGCTATATCGATGATCTGTGCCGGGCAAACCTCGGCGCACACTCCGCATCCGACGCAGCCTTGTTTAAATTCGGGCAAATTTCGCCCGTCGCTTTTAGCCATAGATATAGCGACGTCTCCGACGGGACAGAGGCTCACGCACAGATCGCAGGGCTTATCCACGCTATTTTGGACGGCGTCTTTTACGGCTTGCTCGCGGTCGTTGTAAATTTTACGCTCGAGCATTTTCGTAACGCCGCTTAAATTTACGTTTTCGTTTTTGTACGCTAGACAGGCCTCGCGTCCTCGCAGCACGCCCACGCCCATCTTTACGTCGCTGATCTGCGTCGTGGCGTGATCTAGCGCGCCGCTAGGACAGGCTAAAACGCAAGGAAAAAGGTCGCACAGATAGCAGCCTCGCTCGTGCGCGTCGATGTAGGACGTGCCGTTTGAGTAGCCCTGCGCGATGTCTAGTAACCCGATGCTGTGATACGGACAGACCTGCACGCACTGGCCGCATTTTATGCAGAGCGATTCGAAATTTTTAACCGCTCCGGGAGGCCGTAAAAAAAGCTCGTCCGCGCGCGTTTTAGGTAAAAAATATCCGATGCCGTAGCCTGTCGCCGCCGCGCCTGCCGTTAGTGCGATAAAATTTCGTCTATTCATAGCGTTGCCTTTTGAGCGTTGTTTGGGCGCATTTTAGGAGAGTCGTCCTCTAAAAGCTTAAGCGGCTCGGAAAAAGGCGCAAGCTTAGCTAGGAAATTTAGCCCGCTAATCACGGTCGAACCGTAGAAAAAGCGCAGAGTGGGATAATACTGCCAAAGCTTGTCGGCGTAAACGAAGTGTGAGTAGGGCGTATCGCCGATACC
>NZ_CALHXD010000062.1 GCF_938040115.1 uncultured Campylobacter sp.
TCGTCTCGCGAGTGCTTTTGAGAGAGATTTGAAATTTTAAGTCTGCGGCAGACTATTTGTCTAGCCTTGACTTAAAATTTCTACACAACATTCAAATCCATCTCAAAATACTGCGCCTTAACTTTTGCGTTCAAATTTGAAGTCAAATTTGTAAATTTTAGCTCAAATTTTACTCGCCGAGACCCGTATCTTGAAAACATCAAATTTGCAAATTTAGTAAGCTATGAAATAAATATTCCAGACGTCGGTAGGCGTAGTTTAAATAGTTTTTGGCGGATACGACGGGAGCGGACTGATCGTCCGTGACCCGAGTATCCTAGCCGAAAACTACTTTTAAAATCCGTCAAGCGCGGGGAATCCAAAATTTAAATTTGATTGATTTCGCTACTGCGTGCATTATACACAAACCAGCTTAGTATCATAACCAAACAAAACACCCCAAACACCGCAAAAAACGCAAAATTCGCCCACGCGTAAATTTTGATAAATCCCGCTTCGTTTGCCGCGCTCAAATCAGGCGCAAAAAGGCTCGGGCAAATTTCATTTAGCGGTAGCGCAAAAGGAAAACCAATCTCGCTAACGCCGCTAAAATCGCTCGTGGAGTAATCAAGCCCGAATATCACGCCTAAAAAAATCAGGAAAAATCCCGCTAGCTTGACGCCAAAAACCTTAGGCGCGCACATCGCCACGCACACGCCAAATGCCGCAAACAGCGTCGCAAAGCGCAGCTTCACAACAAGCGCGTCCGCAACCGCGCCGCCCAAAAACAGCTCGCACAAAATAAATTTGATCGCCAAAACCGCGAGCAACGCCGCCCAAAACGCCCGCCTTCGCTGCAAGTTATACACAAAGCAGACAAAGCCCTTATTTTCGATATTGTAGTCCATTATTTTGCTAGCAGCTCCCTCACTGCCGCCGCCATCGCGTCTACCGAGCCGATCGCCTTCACGTTTATCAGGTACTTGCCGCCGACCACGTATGCAGGCACGCCCTGGATCTTGGCCACGTCGTAGCTATCGTCCCATGTTTTTAGGATCTCTTGAGCGCGCTCGCTGGCTAGCGCCTTGTCGTAGTCCGCGTCGCTCACGCCCGCCGCGCTAAGAGCCTCTTTGATAAACCTAGCCTTATCTTTGCCGCCGTTAAAATCGTCATCCTTATCGTGAGTAGCCTTGTAGATCGCAAATTTAGCCTTTTTAAATTTGGACTTATCGCTAAGCAAACTAACATCGCTAGCCTCGTCTAAAACGATCATCGCGGCAAAAATTTTGCTCGCCGTTTCGCCCAGTTTGCCCTTTGTTTTTAGGTGGTACGGGATAAATTTGACTCCGTCTAGCTCGCTAAATAGCTTCGGCGTGACGGTTCGGTCAAATTTGTAGCAGTGGACGCACTCGTAGCTAAAGACCTTTACTACGCTATCTTTAGGCACGTTTAGAGGCTTTTCTAGCGCTTGGTAGTCCGTGCCCTCCTCCAGCGCGTTTGCACCGATGCCGAGCAGGCAAACGGCGGCCAGAGCTCGTATAATCTTGGAGATCGTTTTCATCGAGTTTCCTTTACGGTAATTTTTAAAGATTGTATAAAATAAAGGGTAAATTTGAGATTAAGCGGGCTAAACTCGGCAAATTTGACGGGTTAAATTTGACGGCATTGCGGATAAAATTTCGACGAGCGGATTAAATTTAAACAAAGCGGCGAGCCGAATTTTCTTTAAAATTTAACTCGCCGCGAAATTCTAAATCCAGCCGCGCGCCCGTTTTTTGGCGGCGGCTAGAAAAACTAAACCAGAAAGGTCAAATTTTAATACTCAAAGATATTCGGATCGATCACCATCGCGCGGTAGGCTACGTCGTC
>NZ_CALHXD010000063.1 GCF_938040115.1 uncultured Campylobacter sp.
TATATTTAAAAAAATATAAAACTAAAATAAATAATAAAAATTTTTTAGCCTATTTTAAAAATATACGTCAAATTTGGATCAAATTTCGCAAAACGGCGATTTTTAGAGCTTATTTTAAATTTGATTTTGCTATTACGTTTGAATTTTGCGCAAATTTGCCGAGAAATTTAACAAACCTGTAAAAACCAAAAGATGAAATACGGCAAATTTGACCGCGCTGCTTTTTGTAAAATTTGACGAAACGACATGGCAAATTTGGTTGGCATAAATTTAATGTAGGCCATTTAAATTTTGCCGCCAGCTACAAGCCTTGCAAATTTAGACTTTGGATTTTATCTTCGCCAGCCACTCGTCCAGCGTTTTTTCAAAGCCGATACCGTTGCTCTCGTAAAATTTAAGCGGCTTTTCGAGGTATTTTTGCTCCACCCAGCCGCCAAAGCTATGAGGATACAGATAGTCCTTGGCCTCGGGCGCAGTGTTGATCAGATAGGGCGGGATCTTTAGCGGCGGCTCGTTTTTGACGTAAGACAGTGCGGCGTTTATGGCCTTGTAGCTGGAGTTTGACTTTGGCGAGTGAGCCAGATACATCGCGCACTGAGCGAGGATTATACGCGCTTCCGGAAAGCCGATCTTGCTAACGGCAGCTAGCGCGTTAGCGGCTAAATTTAGCGCGTTAGGGTTAGCATTACCGATATCCTCGCTAGCAAATATCGCCATCCTGCGCGCGATAAAATCAGCGCTCTCGCCCGCGTCGATAAGCCGTGCCAGATAGTATATGACGGCGTTTTCGTCGCTACCGCGCAGGCTTTTTATAAATGCGCTTGCTAGCCCGTAATGCACATCGTCCTCGCTAACACCTTCGCTAACCGCGTTAGCTCGCAGCGTTTTTAAATTCTCTAACGTTATTTTTTCATCCAGACTCACGGCAAACTCGAGCAAATTTAACAGTCCGCGCGCATCTCCGCCGCTACTTTTTACGAGATAGGCCTTAGCTTCGTCTGAGATGTCAAATTTAACCTCGCCCCTCACGCGCTCAAGCAGCTTTTCAAAATCCTCGCTCGCAAGCGGTTTAAACTCAAAGAGCATCGAGCGACTGCGGATACCCGAGCTTAGCGTGAAATATGGATTTTCGGTGCTGGCTCCGATGATGGCGGCGCGGTAGTTTTCCATCGGGATTAGCAGGGCTTCTTGCTGCGTTTTGCTGAGGCGGTGGATCTCGTCGATGAAAAATAGCGGCTTAGAAAGCGCGTTTTCGTGATTTTTTAGGATTTTGCGAAATTCCTCGATCTTTAAATTTCCGCCGTCAAATTCGTAAAAATCATACTCCATCGACCGCGCGACGACGCGAGCAAAGCTAGTCTTGCCGCAGCCTGCCGGCCCGTAAAATATGCTGTGCGGGATTTTTTTATTTTCGATAAATTTTTTAAAAACGCCCACCAGCTCGCGCTGTCCGCAGATCTCGTCTAAACTCGTCGGACGAAATTTCAAGGCGAAATTTTGCAAATTTGCTCCTTTTAAATTTTAAGGCATTATAGTCAAATTTAAATTAAGAAGCGGATTTGCGGGAGTGGGTGGTCAAACTTGGGCGGGTAAAAAGCAAAATTTGATGCTAGCGTCCTACTCCCAGCAAATGCAAAATTTGAACCAAAACGAGCCCTCAAAAACGGTAAATTTAACGGCTAAAGTGGACCAAATTTAAGCTAAATTTAGCCAAATTTAGTCCGCTTGCCGCGTTAAGCTAAAACGTCTTTTCAAAATCTACGTAGAAGTTCCTGCCTTTGCCCACTCTGGTCGTATTTTTAAATCCGTTTGCGAAAATGTACTCTTTGTTAAAGATATTGTTTACGCCAAAGCTGATTTTTAGCCCTTTGTTTAGCAGATAACTGTCGAAATTTTTCGGCTCCCATCGGCCTTTAAAATTTACGATAGTAAAGGTTTCGTCTACGTATTCGTATTTTTGGCCGCGCACGACGTAGTATTTCTCGTCGTTGTTAGGCCTAAACCAATGCGTCATATCGCCGCCCAAACTAAGCCCCCACGGCTCGTATCTATACATCGCGCCCAAAGTTAGCTTATCAGCATAGACGGTGAGTATCTTTTTGGTCGCTTTGTCGTAAATTTTCGTATGGTCGTATCCGAGCGAGAATGTAAGGTTGTTTATCGCGTATTTGGACTCGATCTCGACGCCTCGGCGCTTTGCGTTATCGACGTTTTCGTACATACCGTAGCGTCTGCCCGGCGCTTCGGCGTCAAATGGCGGATTGCCTTTATCCGGTCTCGCTTTTAAATTTATCATATCTTTGATGTTGCCGTCGTAGTAGGTAGCCTTAAAATACAGCTCGTCATCGCCCAAAAGCCCCTGCTTGTCGATAGAAAAGCCTACTTCGTACTCTTTTGCGATTTCAGGTTTTAGGTCTGGGTTTGGTATGTACCAGTAGTGCGGATTTAGCGGGCCGGCCGATGACGTTTCGTTTGGAGTAGGTCCTCTAAAGGTCTCCGCATAACCCGCGAGTAAATTTACGCCGTCAAAGACCTCGTATGCAAGGCCGAGTTTTGGGGAAAATCTAGACTCGGAGTATGAGTTGCGATCGCCGCTTTTGACTCCGCGTTTAAATTTATCAAACCTGCCGCCCAGAGTAAACTCAAATCTACCTACGCTAAATACATCTTGCGCGTAGATACCGAGGTCTTTGTAAAAATTCGGAAACGAACCGAAGTCGCTAAGCGCGCCGTTGTACCAAAATATCGCGTCCTCTTTTCTGTGTTCGTAGTCGATGCCGGTAACCAGCCTGTGCTCTAGCATGCCGGTGTCAAAGAGGCTTTCGTTTTTGAGCCTGACGCCCCATCTGTCGTCTTTGTTTTTGTAGTCGATGTAGACGGGATTGCCTCTGCTAAAGCCCGTTCTGATCCTGTGATTTAGGGCTTTTGCGTTGTAGTACTGAGCGGAGAAATTTATCCACCTGTTATTTAGCGGAGTGTATTTGTATATCACGCTATAGTCTCGCTGTTTTAGACGTCCCGAGGTAGGTAGCTCCGCGTCCTCGCTCCAGAAAAGCGACTGCCAAGGCGAGGAGGAGAATTTTTCGTGATAGTTAAATACGCTAGCCTCCAAAGCATGCTCGTCGGTTATCGCCCACTCGGCTTTGGCAAAGACGGTGTTTACCTGCTCGTCGTTTTCCGCGTATTTCACGCCCGAGCGTTTGCCGTCTCTAGCCATCTTTATCTTGCCGAAGTCCGCATGCTTGCCATAGAGTAAAATGCCGAAATTTTCCGTAGGTTTAGCTGCGATGGCGGCTCGATTTGAGTTCATGTGGTTGCTTTCCTGGCGGTGGCCGATCGTGACGCCGTAGTCGCTGCCAGGGTTTATAAAGTCGCTCACGTCCTTGGTTCTCATACTAACGATACCGCCGATCGCGCCGCTGCCGTGCAGCACGGAGCTAGCGCCCTTTACGACCTCGACGCGTTTTAGTAAGTCGTTATCCACGCGAAAGGTTGAAATTTGATTGGAAAAGAGCGAAGGCGAGCGCTTGATGCCGTCTTGTTCGATGATGACGCGCGCTTCACTTTGGTAACCAAAGCCGCGGATGTTGTAGTATTGGCCGACTTGTCTGCCGTGGTCGTTTCCTAGCATGACGCCGGGTACCGAGCCGATGGCGTCGATAACGGACGGTGATTTTACCAGATCGTTTTGATTTAGGACGCTGACCTGGCCGGCGTATTTAGCGACGTCTGTTTCACTCCTGTTTGCCGTGACGGAAACCATATCTAGCTTTACAGATCCCGTAGCATTGCTGTCGGCTCGCTTAAATTTGCTATCCACTCCTCCCGTCTGCGCGAGAGCCGAGGCTGCGCTCAGTAAAACTGCAGCCGCGATAATGCTAAATTTACCCATGACATCCCCTTTTATATTAAGAAATTGATAATAGGTATAATTTTATCTATTTTTCATTTAAATTAACTTATATTTTTAACAAAATTTTTAAATTTGATTTACGAAAAAAGGAAAGAAAAAGGATATAATGCCCGCCTATTTCATATAAGGAGAATACATGAAAAAGTCATTGTTAGTAATCGCCGCCCTTGGCGTAATTGGCGCAAATGCCGCAGCTACGGTCGAGCTTTCGCCTTCTTGCGAGGAGTACTTTAAACTAGTCGACGAGTTTGTTGAAAAAACAAAAGACAATCCGCAAATGGCGGCTATGAAATCTACTTATGAAGACCAAAAAGCTCAGTTTGCTCAGCTTCCGCAAGACTCGCAAGAGGCCGCTTGCAAACCTGCCCTTGAGCAAATGAAACAAGTTATAGCTACACTGCCTAAATAATTTTTATCCCTCCGCTTGGAGGGTTTTTTCGTCTTTTTTATTTTTTTATCGCCATCAAATTTCGTGTAATTATTTTTAAAATTTAGCATCAAATTTACCGCCCCAAAGCGCAAATTTTAATCCCAAATAATCTTCGCCTTTGCTGTTATGCTCGCGATCTTTAGCTCGTAGATATTCATCGCCTTTAGCCCGTGAGCCGCCGCGACGTCAAAGGTTCGCATGTAGTTTGGCGTGTATTTTTCGCTAAGCAGCCGTAGCGCGCGCAGTCTTGTCGCCTCGTCCGTCACGATATAAGCTTTAGTCTCTGCGATAGCGGATTTGTATTCTGTCGTGAAAACTTTGGCGCCAAGCGCTTTGCCGTCGTCCTTGATCGCGTCTAGCTGCTCGTCCGTCAAAACCGGCACCCGCGCGTAGCTCACGCAAACCAGCGTCACGTTTCTGCCGTCATTTAGCAGCTTTGCCTTAGAGCCTGCGGGCGCGCCGTGCAAAAATACGCTCTCGCCCTCGCGCACGACCGAGATAGGTACGCTAAAAATTTCGCCCCCGTCCGTAATGCAAGAAATCGTGCCGTATTCGCAAGCATCGATGATCTCAAGGCCTTCTTGCGCGGTTAATTCTCTATCTTTTCGTCTCATTTTTCGCCTTTAAATTTTTAGAAATTATAAAATTTAAACCCTAAAAAAGTGTATAATTTTACAAATTTAAAGGACGATGATGAGAAAAATATTAATATTTTGCGCTCTGAGCGCGCTGGCTTTAGGCGCTCAAAACGCGTGTGAGGAGTACGTGAAGCAAAGCAAAATTTACCTAAACGAGCTTTACGAAATAAAATCCAAGCAGCTAAAAGACGATCCGCAGGCCTTTAGGCTCTTTGAGCTTAAATTTGACGAGCTACAAAAAGCGCAGGATGGTCAAGCGGCGCTAATTATACAAAGCGGCGATGAGAAATTTTGCGAGCGCGAATCTGCCAAGATAAAATCCATGCTAGATGAGATGAGGGCGGAAAAGGCGCAAAAGTAGGCGTTTGTATAGACAAATTTGAGTCGCTTTTGCCAAGTAAAGCCAAAAGCTCTACAATCAAATTTGAAACCCGCCAAACCTAGTCTGGCAAGCTTTTGAATGCAAATTTAATGTAGCCTGGCACAATTAAAATTGTATGCTTACTAAATTTTGCAAACTCGCTTTAGCCAAATCATAAAAGCTCGTTTTGTCGCAGCCGCATAAAAGCACACTAACTAGCGTTGTTTAAATCCCAATCTATCGGCGCTTTGCCGTGTTCGGCGAGATACAAATTCGCCTTTGAAAAGTGCCTGCAACCAAAAAACGCGCCGCGCGCTAACGGGCTTGGATGCGCTGCCGTTAGTACAAGGTGTTTGTTAGCGTCGATGAGAGGGATTTTGGCCTTAGCCGGGTTGCCCCATAGCATGAAAACGACGTTCTGGGCGCAATCGCTAAGCTTCCTGATCGCAGCGTCCGTAAACTCCTGCCAGCCGAAATTTGAGTGCGAGTTAGCCTGCCCTGCACTAACGCTTAGCGTCGCATTTAGCAGCAGCACGCCCTGCTTCGCCCAGTAGCTCAGATCACCTGAGTTTGGCTCAGTTATGCCCAGATCGTCGCGGATTTCTTTGTAGATGTTGGCGAGGCTCGGCGGGATTTTGACGCCATGCGGTACAGCGAAGCTTAGCCCCATCGCCTGCCCCGGGCCGTGGTATGGGTCTTGGCCCAGGATCACGACCTTGACGGCGTTAAACGGCGTGAGATTAAAGGCGTTAAATATCAGCGCGTTTGGCGGATATACTTCGCCGGCAGCCTTTGCGCGCAAGAAATTTTCCTTTACGCGAGCGAAATTTTCGCTCAAAAACTCCTCTTTTAGCGCTTCTTTCCAACCCGCTTCGATTTGGATTTTGTCGATCTGCATGATTTTTCCTTTGTAAATTTGCTCTTTTTCTTTACGTTTATTTTAAGGCAAATTTACGAAATGATAGCCAAAAATATTTAAATTTAAGCGGCTCAAGATGTGGTCAAATTTAGATGCATTTAGCTTGTTAAATTTCCAAAAAAGAGCAGGGCAGTTTTAAAAATTTGCTGTATAATTTAAACTAAATTTTAAATAAAGGAACAACGATGTCCGAGCAAATTTTTGAGAAGCTAAAAGAGCTGCTAAGCTCGCAAAATGCAGACTTTCGCACCGTATCTCACGCAAGTGCCAAAACCTCGGCCGAGGTTGCCGTAGTGCGCGGCACAGAGCTAGGGCAGGGGGCAAAAGCGCTCGTTTGCGTCGTAAAAGGCGGGGGTGCAAAGCGATATGTTTTAGCCGTACTGCCAGCGGACTACAAGGCTGATTTACAGCTCATCGCACACGCACTGGGCGGCACTAGGGCAAGCCTAGCCAGCCCCGATGAGGTCATGCGACTCACCGACTGCGTCTTTGGTAGCGTTCCGCCGTTTAGCTTTCATGAGGAGCTGGAGCTGATCGCTGATCATAGCCTGCTTACGCGCTATGCCGAGCTTGCCTTTAATGCAGGCTTGCTAGATCATTCTATCATTTTAAATACGAAAGACTACGAGCGAATAGCTCAGCCGAGACTAGTCAAATTTGCGATGGTGGAGTAAAATTTTATTTAAAAAGGATGAAATTTGATCGAAGAAATACATCAAACAACGATAACTAAAGATGATTTTTTGGGTATAAACTTGGGCGAAATACTCAAAGACGCAAAATATTTTGACGATTACAGTTTTAAATTTGCGGACTTGTGCGAGGAAAATTTTAGAAATGGAAATTTAAAAGCGAGCAAGGTATTTTATTTATTAAGAAATGCTTGCTCTATGGCCTTAAAACCTGGAAGTCTAAATAAGTCGTACGAAGCCGGGTGCATCTGGGGCAATGGCAGATCGGCGATATTGGATGATTTTACTGAGCAGGATTTGGAATTTTTCGAGAGTATTTTGGATGAAATAACCGATTGCAGATTAAAATCAAGGATCGCCGATATTTTATGGATTTTAAAAAGTCCTAAAAATATTAAATTTTTAGAGATCGCCGTAAATGAATACTCGAAAATATCTCTAGAGCCAAAGTCGCTAAATCAATTTAAGATAGATGCGTTTGAAAGGGCTATCAGGCTATCTCGACTATCCAAAATCACAAAAAATCAATACGCCGAAATATCGAATAAATTTTAGAATGTTTTAATAAAGTAGAGCCGACCGATCAATACTACTGCTTAAGGATGTCGTATTTATTGGATATCGCGGAGCTGAACAGAAAACTGCAACCAAGCGTAGCTGAAAAATTAGAAAATTTTGCCGATACCTTTGCCAAAGAGGGAGAATTTATAGCGGCTATAGACTATTATCAAGAGTCGCAAAAATGGTATAAGAAGCTCAAAAATAGCCGTAAAATAGCCGAAATCGCACTTAAAATAGCTAATGTCTTAATAGAAAAAACAAAAGTAAGCGACTCTATATCGTCAAAAATAGACCTAGAGCAAGCACTAAAAGAGCTCAGAAGCATTCCTGCAAAAGATAGAAATGAGCTCGGAATCGATCAAAAAATAGACGAGATACGCAAGCTGATGGGGCAAAATAACCAAGATATTATAAGCGAAATGAGTTTGATTGCTGCCGATAAGATCGATATTTCGCGTTATCAAAATAATGCAAAGCTAGTAGTAAAAGGCAAGCGATTATCTGAAGCGGTATTATGCCTAGCTAATATCACAGCAAATCCACTATATGAAGATATCAAAAAGTCATCCGAGAAGCTTTTAAAAAAGTCTCTTTTTTCAAATCTTATTACTCAAATTTACGTAGATGCTGACGGAAGAAAATTGTCGCAAATAACTACAAAAGATGACCGATTAAAACATGAAATGTACCAGCAATACCATATACATGTCGAGTTGGCGGTAGACGGCAGAATACTGCCCGCATTTTGGCAAATTTTAGAGGAACATAGAGTGTCTATGCGTTTAATATATGATATTTGCAGAAATTCTAGCATAGTTCCGGCTGGCAGGACAGATATCTGGGCGCAAGGTTTATATT
>NZ_CALHXD010000064.1 GCF_938040115.1 uncultured Campylobacter sp.
TTGCCAAGCCCGCCTTTGCCGCCTTTTAAAAATAGCTCGCGCTGCCCCTCGCTAGTTAGGTCGCAGAGCAGCTCGCCCGTCTCAGCATCTAACACCGCAGTGCCTGGAGGCACGATGAGCTCTAGGTGCTCGCCTCTTTTGCCGTGCATCCTGCGCCCCATACCTGCTTCGCCGTTTTGCGCGCGCATGGCCTTTTTGCCTTTATACGCCGCCAGCGTGTGCGTGTTGTTATCGGCGACGAAATATACGTCGCCACCGTCGCCGCCGTCGCCGCCGTCCGGTCCACCTAAAATCACGTGTTTTTCGCGGCGAAAGCTCACAGAGCCGGCTCCGCCGTGACCCGAGCTTAGGGTTAAATTTACGCTATCTATAAACATTTTTTGCCTTAGTTTTTAGAGATATTATATCTAAAATTACCAAAACTATACCAATGCCACAGCAAGATCACTTTTAAAATCGGGGTTTATCTTAAAAATTTGAGCGTTGCTCTCATAGAGATTTTTCCAAGACGTAAAACCATAGTCAGCTGGTTTTGCCTTATTGCCTTTGTTTTGCAAAAAATTCACTACTTTAGCATTGCAAACATAGCTGTTGCTACCGCTATTTTCCTTAACTGCTTGAACAATGTCAGAAAGATCGCAAATTTTATCTATTTGACGGTGTAATAAAATAAAATTTGAATATGCATCCTTTGCTGATTGTTTGGTTTTTTGCTCCCCAAAACCCAAAACTATTTTGCCCAACTTTTTAAGCTTTATAATAAGCGGCGTAAAGTCACAATCGCTTGAAACGATACCTACGGCATCTATTTGGGTAGACACTATAATATCCTCGATTGCATCTAAACAAAGCGATAAGTCGGCACAATTGGGCTTGTAATTAAAAACATGAACAGATTCTATGTCGCTAGCCTGCAAAACCTCGTCCCATCCACAACGTTTAGTAAAATCTTTATACGCTTTTTTTATAATAATCTCATAGCGCTCGTTTTGACAATAATTTATTACATCGCGCATGAAAACGTGGCTTACATTTTGACAGTCGAAATATAAGGCTATTTTCATTCTTGCTCCTTAAATTTATCCCCTCCCGAAGGAGGAGAATATCTATTTTTTAGGTGGATTATTTCCACGACCTTTACCGCTTGGATTACCAGTAGTGCTTGGACCATTTGGTGGTCTTATTCCTGATTTTGCCATTATTTATCCTTTAGTTTAATCTGCCGTTAAAGTCGGCTAAAAAATGAGCGACTCACATAAATGAAACTATGCTAGCTACAACTTATTTGCTCGCCACTTACCATAGCCAGTTAAGTAATTTATACAAATATCAATCTCATCTTGACTAATACTTGCTATCCTCATTTTTATCACCTCCTCTCTTGTGGTATAATTCTGGAATTTTACAAAAAGGCTAGGCGACAAATGGCGACAGAAAATTATGAGCGTGAATGCAAGGAACTTGCAGAAAACATACAAAACGGCGTAAGCCAAATAAGACTTGGGCTTACAAATTTTTTAGTTTCTTTTGTGGAAGCTAGTGAGAATTCAGATGACGAAAGATATTTAAAAACACGAGCAAAAACATACGAAAAGCTTATGCAAAGAGTTAGAAACAAAAAATCAAGCACTCGAGAAACAGCCGATAAGCTAAAAGCTATTTATAGATTTTTGCTTGATAACGATGAATACAAGAAGCTTAAACACTATAAGCCGCTCATTGATGACAAATTTGAAATAGAAATTTTAGGAGATGAATTATATAAAAAAATCAAAAGCCAGTCTAAAATATAGAACATTCCGAGAATTTTTTATCATCCTTTAAGCACTTTTTTATTTTCTCGATACATTGGTTTTTTCTATGGCTAGAACCTTGCTCGCCCACACAAGTAGAAATAAAAGCATATTCCTGCTCTACCGAATATCTCTCTAAAAACATCTCATATCCCCCGTAGGCTATTGCCCCAGCTACAATAGCACCAAACCAAAAACCTCCACCAGATCTAGCTGTAGATTGGTTTTCTTTTATAGCTTCGCTCATTAGATTTTTTAATATATTGCCATCTTGTATGTATTTTACAACTTTTTCTGCATCACTCGGACTGATTTTGTTATCCGTTATGTCAATTTTTAAAGACTTAATACTTTCGTCAATAAGAACATTTATATCTTTTAGTAAATTTTTATCTAATATATTTTCAACAAGATATTTTAAAATTTCACTTTTGTCTATTTTCATCATAATTATTACCTTTAGATTACAAAATATATCAATGAAAATTATATCGGAATTTAACGTTTTTGGAGCAATTTAAAGAAAAAGGGGCTTTCGCCCCAAAGATTACGCAGCAGGATAAACTGAAACTTTTTTCCTGTTTTTGTCTAGTCTTTCGAATTTAACGAAACCGTCGATTAGCGCAAAAATCGTGTGATCTTTGCCTAGACCGACGTTGCTGCCCGCGTGAGTAGCGGTACCGCGCTGGCGGATGATGATGTTGCCCGCGCGAACGAATTCGCCGCCGAATTTTTTAACGCCTAAGCGTCGTCCGATGGAATCTCGGTTATTCTGGGTTGAGCCTTGACCTTTTTTGTGTGCCATTTCTTATCTCCTTAAGCTGCGATACTTACGACTTTTACGCGTGTAAACTGTCTTCTAAAACCGCGTTTTAGTTTTGAGTCTTTGCGTCTGCGTTTTTTGTAAATAACGACTTTTTTATCCTTGCCCTCGTTTACGACTTCAAGAACGACTTTCGCACCCTTTACGAACGGCGCGCCTACCTTTACTTCACCGTCGTTTACGCACAAAACGTCCGTAATCTCGACTGATGATTTTGCTTCAGCACTGAAATGGTCAAGCTTAAGATATTCGCCTTCGCTGACGCGATACTGCTTGCCGCCGTGCTTAAATATAGCGTATTTTGACATACTCTACCTTTCTAAATTTGGTAAGACCAAAAAGCGCTTTTGGATTTCAAAAGACTTGGGGGAGCTTTGTTGGTTGTAAGAGACGGATGATATCCAAAAATTTATAAATTTTGGTTTAATGTCCCAGCTTTTAAAATTTCATCCGCTAAATTTTCGACCATCGCGTCGTGATCTAGGAAGCGTATTTGATCGCTCAGCGAAGGCCCGTCAAAAGGCTGATGAAGTACGGTTTTAGCCGGCGGCGCGTTTAAAATTTGATTAAAAACGTCAAATTCCGGCGGAAAGCTAAAATATAATTTTGGCTGCGCCGGTTCGCCGCCAAAAAGCCTTTTTGCGTAAATTTCGCTGAAATTTTTAGCTTTCGGCAAGCTAATGCGCTCAAAAATCTCAAAAGGCAAGAGGTAATGCGCCAAGGCGTAAAGTCCGTGCGCGAAAAAACTAATCCTCTTTTCAAATTTCGGCGCGGCGGTTCTGGCAACTTTTACGCAAAAATTACTCAAACTCTCGCTCATCGCGGCCACGTCTTTTTCGTGCAAGACAAGGACAAATTTTACCGCTTCTCTTTCATTTATCGGCTTTTTGGAGTCCGCAAACCTACGCGCTTTTTTTAGTGCGGGCTCAAGCGATTTTTTATCGTCCCATAGCAGCGCCGAAACCAGATCGCTCATCACGCACAAAAATCTATAACCGTTCGTGCTGGGCGGCATAGAGTGCGTAAGTACGTTTTTTACGCCGTTCATGTCGCCGCACGCTAGCGCGAGAAACGAATGAATAAGCCTCTCGCACTGATCGTACCCGCCCTCACAGCCCGGCAGTAGTTCGTTTCTGGCGTACTGAAAAACAAGATCGTTTAGAGCCTCCACATCGCCGCTTTCTATACATTTTTCCAGCCAAATTTCATAAGGAATTTGCGGTATCGAAAAAGCCATCAGTTTTATCAGCTCGCATAAAAACTCGCGCTCGCTCAAATTTTTCTTTTTTAGCTTGGCTAAAACTTCGCCGCACTCGTTTAAAAGCAGATCGGTTTCGCTTTTTTGCGGTTTTTTAGATTGTGAAAATTTGCGGGAATTCTCCTGCGAGTCTTGCAAAAACGTTTTCATCTACATACTTCCTATTTTTATTTATTTTATCAAAAACTTCTTGCGCCAGAGGCAAATGCGCGCCGTATCTAGCTAGATATAGCCAGTCTAGCCCTTCGCACGCTGTTTTGGCAAGCACCTTGCCGCCTTTAGCCCTGGCCGAATACTCCAAAACAAAAGGCAAAGCCGAGTGCGCCGCGTCCTCTTTATGCAAAATCCCTGTCATCGCGTAAAATTTAGCGCGGTACTCTTTGCTAGAAAGCAAACTCGCCAAAAAGCCGTTCTCGACGCCGCCTGCTAAAAACGCGGTAGTTAGAGCCGCGTTACCTTGTACATCTAGACTTTTAAATTTGACGGCGCCTTTTAGAGCGGGGATCGCGCGCGTCGTGCCTAGCTCGCGCAAGGCGATAGTAGCCCAAAGGAGGTCAAATTTATCCTGAGAGCTTTGTAAAACATCTATCAAATTTGACTCATTGTAGGGGATTTTACGGCTTTTAAAGTGACTCGCGGCAGCCTCGTTGCGCGCCCTCATCTGCACGAACCACTCGCTTACGTGATCGTCAAGCTTTTGCATTTTGCTCCTTTAAATTTAGGCAATTGTAGCGTAAAATTTAACCTCGTTTTAGATATAATCGCCCAAATTTAAGCAAATTCAGGATAGAGATGGCAGGCGAAGACCAAGAAAAAACCGAAGAACCCACCTCCAAAAAAATCGAAGACGCGCGCAAGGACGGCAACGTCCCCAAAAGCCAAGACCTAGCCGGCTTCGTCACGCTCGCGGTCGCGATCTTCGTCGTTGTGGCGCTTCTTGGCTTCATCGGCGATCAGTTTTTCACGCTGTATAACTACTATCAGAGTCTAATCGGCCAGGAGTTTACGCGCAAGCTACTCTTTAGCGTCGCGACCACGACGATATTTCGCACGCTGCTCATCATTCTACCTATCGCCGTTTGCATCGCGATCGCGGGCGTCGTCGCCAACCTGATGCAGTTTGGATTTATATTTACCACAAAGCCTTTGGAGCCAAATTTAAACAAAATCAACCCAATAAAAGGGCTCAAAAATCTCTTTTCTCTTAAAAAGCTGATAGACGGCATCAAAATGGTGCTCAAGGTCACGGCGGTTTTTACGGTCGGGTTTTTGATGTTTTTAAGCTTTATCAAAGAGCTGCCGCACACGCTGTTTTTCTCGATGGCGGCGCAGCTGGCATGGCTAAAAGAAAAGATGCTGATTTTAGCTGCCGTGATGCTAATAGTAATGTTTATCATCGGGCTTCTTGACGTGCTGATCGTGCGTTTTCAGTATTTTCGCGACCTAAGAATGAGCAAGCAGGAGATCAAGGACGAATACAAGCAGATGGAGGGCGACCCGCAGGTAAAAGGTCGCATCCGCCAGCTGCAAATGCGAGCCGCGCGCAACAGAATGATGCAAAATATCCCGCAAGCAGACGTCATCATCACAAACCCGACTCACTACGCCGTTGCGCTTCGCTACGACAAAACAAAGGAAAAAGCGCCCGTGATCCTGGCTAAAGGCGTGGATTTTCTAGCGCTTCGCATCAAGCAAATCGGAGTGCAAAACAACGTCAAAATCGTCGAAAATCCGCCGCTAGCGCGCGAGCTATACAAGATGTGCGAGGTAAACGATATGATACCTGCAGAGCTCTTTCGCGCCGTCGCCGAGGTGCTAAGCTTCGTCTATATGAGCGACAAACAAAAATTCGGCGATAGGCTGAAGTGAAATTAAATTTGACTTTTTGACTGTAAATTTGAAGCCAAATTCGGAGTCAAATTTGTGCCGCTCAAATTTGGATAAATTTTAGAATTTTACTCGCCGAGACCCGCATCTTTAAGGCGCTAAATTTGGTTTTATCAAATTTAGCATTGTAAATTAAAGTTCTTTGAGTAAAAAACAACCATCTAAGGTTGTTTTTTACTTTGTTGTAAAGAGTGTGGGGGATTGTCAAGGGGGAAGGGAGCGACTTCGCGTCTGCTAGCAGTTGCGAGTATAGCGAAGCAAAATTCAAGCCCCTTCCCCCTT
>NZ_CALHXD010000065.1 GCF_938040115.1 uncultured Campylobacter sp.
GCCCATCTCGACGTAGATAACTATGCCTACCGTGACCAAGATAACAAGCAAAATTACGATAACTACAAGGAAGTTCATCTCGCCCGTATTTACCAAATTTACCGTTCCGCCGATAGCTGAAGGTATGCCGCTAACGATACCCGCGAAGATAATAAGGCTGATACCGTTGCCGATACCGCGCTGAGTGATCTGCTCGCCTATCCACATCAAAAGCATAGTTCCAGTTAACATCGAAGCTGCCGCAATCGCGATAAATAAATTCATATCTATCATTATCGCGTCCTCTCCGCCTCTACCGTGAAGGCTCTGAAGCCCCATACTAACGCCCACTGCTTGAACAAGGGTAATAATAATAGTAGCGTAACGGATGATCTGCATATATTTTTGCATGCCGTCGCGGTCTTTTTTCATCTTGCCTAAATTTGGGAAAGTAGCCGCTAAAAGCTCCATAATAATCGATGCTGTGATGTATGGCATAATGCCTAGAGAGATGATGCTGAGGCGCTCTGCAGCCTTACCGCTGAACATATTAAATAACCCCAGCGCGTTTGCGGAATTCGAATCGAAAAACTCTTTAATAACATTGACGTTTACGCCAGGAACCGGCACGTATGCCAGTATCCTGTAAGCAAATAAAAATGCCAACGTGATTAAAATCTTGTTGGTCAATGTCTTATTCATTACGCACGTCCGCTAACGGTTACGTTCTCGTCTTTGATTTTCGAAGCCAAATCTTTTGCGCTCACTCCGATCAATTTGATTTTCTTGACGCTGCTTGAAATTTTATGTACGGTAGCGATAGTAGCGATAGTGATCTCACTTAGCTCTTTTACCGCAACGATTTTTTCTACGTTGATTACGTAAGGTTTCTCAAATTTAGAAGCGAAGCCTACCTTTGGAAGGCGTCTTTGAAGCGGTTGCTGACCGCCCTCGAAGCCTCTTTTTTCATTGTAGCCTTTTCTAGCTCTTTGACCTTTGTGTCCTTTGCCCGCTGTTTTACCTTGACCGCTACCTTGACCGCGACCTAGTCTTTTGATTTGTCTAGTCGAGCCCTCGGCAGGTTTTAAATTTTCTAGTCCCATATCTTCTCCTTAGCCTTTAAGCATGCTTAGCGCTTTTAAAGTAGCGCGAACGACGTTTGCCGAGTTGTTTGAGCCAAGCGATTTTGTTAGGATGTCCTTGATGCCCGCAAGCTCTAGAATAGGACGAGCACTACCGCCCGCGATCACGCCCGTACCTTCGCTAGCAGGGCGAAGTAAAACGCGGCTAGCGTTAAATTTAACCTCTACGTCGTGAGGTATAGTCGAGCCTTTTCTTTTTACCTCGATGATGTTTTTAAACGCGTCGTCGACGGCTTTTCTCATAGCGTCCGGCACCTCTTTTGCTTTACCGAAGCCAAAGCCCACTAGGCCGTTTCTGTTTCCTACTACGACAAGAGCCGTAAATCTAAATCTACGACCGCCTTTTACGACCTTTGTAACGCGGCCGATATCAACCATTACTTCTTCGAATTCTTCTCTGTTATATTTTTCCATAGCGATTTTCCTTATAGTTTGATACCGTTTTCACGTAATGCGTCTGCAAAAGCCGCTACGACTCCGTGATACAAATAGCCGTTTCTGTCGAATAATGCCGTTTCTATTTTTTTAGCTTTTAGAGTTTTTGCAAATTCTTTAGCCAAAGTTACGGCGCCTTCTTTGTTTGCTTTTACGCCTAGTTTTCTGCCGTCGGCTGCCGCTAGAGTTACGGCTGCTACGTCGTCGATAGCTTGGACGTAAAGAGTTCTGTTTGATTTGAAGATAGAAATTCTAGGCAATACCGCAGTGCCGGAAATTTTGGCTCTGATTCTTCTTTTTCTCTTGATTCTAAGAGCGAGTTTTCTTTTTAATACATTTGCTGTCATTATCTATCCCTTACTTCTTAGATGTCTTACCGGCTTTGCGGATGATGCGCTCTTCTACGTATTTAACGCCTTTGCCCTTATATGGTTCAGGCGGTCTGTACGCCCTGACTTGAGCTGCGATCTGGCCTACCACTTGCTTGTCGTCGCCTTTGATGGTAATGATGTTTTTCTCTACGCTGATTTCAACGCCTTTTGGCACTTCGTGATTTATCGGGTGAGAAAATCCTAAAGTAAGCTCAAGTACCTGGCCTTTAGCAGCGGCTTTGTAACCGACGCCGTTGATCTCAAGCTGGCGAACAAAACCTTTTGTGATGCCGATGACGATATTGTTTGCAAGCGCTCTATAAGTGCCCCAGTAGGCTCTATCTTGTCTCTCGTCGCTCTTTGGAGAAAATACTATGTGAGCATCTTCGACTTTGACGTCTACGTGCCCTTTTGTGTCAAGCTCTTTTAAATGAGCGCCTTTTTTAAATTTAAGGACGTTGCCTTCTACGCTGACCTCTACTCCGCTTGGAATAGCTATCGGCTGTTTTCCTATACGTGACATTTTTTTCCTTTTTACTTGTCTAGGGTATGTCTACTTTTACGAATGGATACCGCAATACCATAAAAATAGAAATGAATCGAAGCGATAAAAACCGCCTCAAACACTTTAATTTTCTCGTCAAATTTGACTTACTTTTTTTGGATCTACTTCCTAAAATTTGCCGTCAAATTTGACATCGTCGTTTTTAAATTTAGCTTTGGCAAATTTGGATAAATTGGCAAGTCGAGCTAAATTTGGGAAGCTTTTTAAATTTAAACTTCCGATTTTAAATTTTAGAAATTTGACGGCGAAAATTTTTCGTAAATTTTATAAACTACAAAAAGATGCCTAGTCAAATTTCATTTTAAGGCAATCCGAAACGCCACCTCGTCGTAAATACGACAAGACTACCGAATCAGACTACATTTTAATGATATCAAATTAACATCTTGCTACAAAAACAAGCCCATCAATTCAAACTTTATTTCAAAGTAATCTAAAACGCTACCCCGTAGCGTTTTAGACAATTACCACACAGAGCAGAGGATTTCGCCGCCTACGCCAGCTTTGTGAGCGTCTTCATTGCTTAAAACGCCTTTGCTGGTGCTAACGATGATCGTTCCGTAGCCGTTTTTAAATCTCTTGATCTCGTCTTTTCCCTTATAAACGCGGCGACCCGGGCTTGATACGCGCTTAAGCTCGTTAATCACGCTTCTACCGTGCTCGTCATATTTCAAAACTACGTTTATAAATTTCTTTTTATCTTCTTCTACGACGTTGTAGCTCTCGATATAGCCTTTAGCCGCAAGGATAGATAAAGTAGCCTCGACGACGTTTGAATGAAGAAGCTTTGTAGTTTCAAGTCTTCTCATTGCGGCGTTTCTAATGCGAGTTAGTCCGTCTGAAATTAAGTCGTTTAACATTTCTCTTCCTTACCAGCTTGCTTTTTTTAGACCTGGGATTAGTCCCTCGTTAGCCATTTTTCTTAGGCATACGCGGCAAATTCCAAAATCTTTATAAACCGAATGCGGACGTCCGCAAATTTGGCATCTCGTATAGCCGCGAACCGCAAATTTAGGCTTTCTGGCAGCCTTTGCTATCATTGATTTTTTCGCCATATTACTTTCCTTTCGCAAACGGCAAACCAAATAGCTCAAGCAATTTGAATGCCTCTTTGTCGCTGTTTGTCGTCGTGACTATAACTATATTCATACCGTGAGTGCGTAAAATCTTATCGTACTCGACCTCTGGGAACATTAGCTGCTCGTTAAGACCGAAGTTGTAGTTTCCGCGTCCATCAAAACCGTCTTTTGGAAGGCCTCTAAAGTCCTTAACTCTCGGTAGCGCGATAGAGATTAGTTTGTCTAAAAACGCAAACATATTCTCTTTTCTAAGCGTTACTTTTACGCCGACAGGGAAACCCTCGCGCACTTTAAAGCCAGCAACCGATTTTTTAGCGTCGGTAACTACGGCTTTTTGTCCGGCGATTAGCGAAATAGTATCGGCGATGTTTTGAAGTTGCTTTTGATCTTTAGCCGATTCACCAGCGCCTACGCTTATCACGATCTTTTCGATCGCAGGGATTAGCATAGGATTTTTGATGTCGAATTCTTTAGCCAAAGCAGGCTTTACGACCTCGTTATATTTAGCTTTTAATCTATTCATTTTCAGCCCTCAACTTTTGCAACGTTTGAGATATCAATAGGCATCTCTTTATTGATAAAGCCGCCGTTTGGGGTCTTTTCGCTAGGTTTTATAGCTTTTTTAGCCACCTTGCAGCCCTCGACGATGACTTGTCCTTTTTTGGCTAGGACGGATAAAATTTTACCTGTTTTACCTTTGTCGTCGCCTGCGATGATCTTAACGGTATCGCCTTTTTTTACTTTAAATTTAACATTAGCCATTATAACACCTCCGGAGCAAGCGAAACGATTTTCATAAAGTTAGCATATCTAACCTCACGGCCGACCGGTCCAAAGATACGAGTACCGATAGGCTCGCGTTTGTTATCTAGGATGACGGCTGCGTTTTCGTCGAAGCGGATTAGCGAGCCGTTATCTCTTTGAACCTCTTTTTTAGTTCTAACGACGACCGCTTTTACCACTTGACCTTTTTTGATCTTACCATTTGGAAGCGCCTTTTTGACCGAGCAGATGATAACGTCGCCAAGCGTCGCGTATCTTCTCTTGCTGCCGCCCAAAACTTTAATGCACATTAGCTCTTTCGCGCCGCTATTGTCAGCAACCGTAAGCCTCGTAAAAGATTGTATCATTACTCAACCCCCGTCGCTAAAATAGTCTTTAAGCGGAAAGATTTTCTCGCGCTTAGCGGTCTGCATTCGATAGCTACGACCGTATCACCCGCTTTTGTTTCGTTCTTTTCGTCGTGAATCATATATTTTTTAAAGCGTTTTACGAATTTGTGGTATCTTGGGTGCATAACGCGTCTCTCAACCAAAATCGTAGCCGTCTTATCGCCGGCCTTTTGTAAAACAACACCTTGAATTTCTCTTTTTAATGCCATTTCTCACCCCTTACTTTGAAGCGCTAATTGCAGTGTTGATTTGCGCTATTTCCTTGCGGACGGCGCTAATCTCGTTAGGGTTGCTTAGCTGCATAGTTTTTAGCTTTTGTCTTAAAGTAAATAAAAGCACCTTTTTCTCTTTCAATAACGCGTTAAGTTCTGCAACGCTTTTGTCTTTAATATCAGTATATTTCATTTTCACTCTCTCGCGTTACGATTTTAGTCTTAAACGGAAGTTTGTGGATGGCTAGAGTTAGAGCTTCACGCGCTAATTCCTCATCTACGCCCGCCATTTCAACTATTATACGACCTGGTTTTATATTCATAACCCACTCTTCGACTCCGGCTTTACCTTTACCCATACGAGTTTGTAGAGGCTTTTTGGTTAACGGCTTATCTGGGAAAACTCTGATCCAAGTTTTAGCCTGGCGTTTTACGTGGCGGGTTAGAGCCACACGAGCCGCTTCGATCTGGCGCGAATTTACGCGGCCTGCTTCTACGGCTTTTATTCCGATCTCGCCCATAGCAAGATCAGCGCCGCGAGTAGCTTTACCGCGGTTTCTGCCTTTCATCTGTTTGCGAAATTTAGTTCGTTTTGGCATCAACATGATTATTTACCTCTTCTTGCTCTGCGCGGTTTTTTATCGGCTTTTTCTTCTTCGTTCTTTTCAGGTTGAACGCCTTTTTGAAGAACCTCGCCTTTAAATATCCACACTTTTATACCTATGTTTCCATAGGTCGTATGCGCTTCAGCAACGCCGTAATCGATCTTAGCTCTTAGAGTGTGAAGCGGAACGCGACCCTCTAAGTACCACTCGGTTCTAGCGATCTCAGCGCCGCCAAGACGTCCAGCAACTGAAATTTTGATACCTTTAGCACCTGATTTTTGAGCGCCTTGGATAACTTTTTTCATCGCACGTCTAAATGCAACGCGTTTTTCAAGCTGCATAGCTACGTTTTCCGCAGCTAGCTGAGCCGAAGCTTGAGCTTTTCTTTCTTCTTTGATATTTACGTTTACTTCTTTGTTGATCAGCTTTTGGATATCCTCTTTAAGCTTCTCTACGTCAGAGCCCTTTTTGCCGATGATAATACCAGGGCGAGCTGCTACGACGGTTACGCGAATTTTCTTAGCGGTTCTCTCGATCAAAATTTGAGAAACGCCCGCGTAGTAAAGTTTCTTTTTCAAGAAAGCGCGAATTTTGTAGTCTTCGCCGATATTTTCAGCCAAAGTTCCTTTAGCAGGAAACCATCTTGACTCCCAGTTGCGGTTTATTCCTAGTCTTAGACCTATCGGATTTACTTTCTGACCCATATTACGCTTCCTTCTTTTCAGGTTTAGATACTTCTACTAAGATATGAGAAGTCGGTTTGCGGATTCTGCTTGCGCTTCCTCTCGCTCGCGGTCTAAATCTTTTTAATACTGGGCCTGCATCCACGCGGCAGCTTGTCACGATAACCTCTTCAGGCTCAAATCCACCGTTAGCTACCGCAGAGCTGATAGCCGTAGCGATAAATTTGGCGCCGCGGTTTGGCATAAAGCTAAGGCTAGCTAGCGCAAATTCGGCGTTCATGCCTTGTACTTCTCTTGCGATTAGTCTGGCTTTAGTCGGAGATAATCTTACGAATTTAATAATTGATTTGCTCATCTTATCCCCTTACTTACCGATTTTCTTTTGCACTGAGCCTTTGTGACCCTTAAATGTGCGCGTAGGAGCAAATTCGCCTAGTTTATATCCGATGTGGTTTTCCGTAACGTATACTGGAATGAAGCTCTTGCCGTTATGAACGTTAAACGTTAGGCCTATCATTTCAGGCACTATCGTGCTGCGTCTAGACCATGTTTTTATCGGCTTGTTGTCGTTAGCTTTTTTAGCGGCAACGACTTTTTTCATTACATGCTCATCGACAAAAGGTCCTTTTTTGAGTGATCTTGCCATCTCTATTTACCTTTCCTTCTTGAAATTATAAGCTTATCGCTAGCCTTTTTGCGGCGAGTCTTAGCACCTTTAGTCGGTTTACCCCATGGAGTAACAGGATGACGGCCTGAGTTTTTCTTGCCCTCACCACCGCCGTGCGGGTGATCTACCGGGTTCATCGCTGAGCCGCGAGTTTGAGGACGGATACCTCTATGGCGATTACGTCCGGCTTTACCGATAGTTACGTTCGCCCAATCTTCGTTACCTACTACGCCGATACTAGCCATGCACTCTGCGAGTACTTGTCTCATCTCGCCGCTTGGCAAGCGAAGCATTACGTATTTTTCCTCTTTACCCATTAGCTGAGCATAACCGCCGGCTGAACGAGCCATCTGAGCGCCTTTGCCTGGTTTTAGCTCCACGTTGTGTACGATAGTACCAACCGGGATGTTTCTTAGTTTCATCGCGTTGCCAGGTTTTATGTCTAGACCTGCCTCGGCTGCTGCTACGATATCGCCAACGTTTAGCCCGTTTGGTCTGATGATGTAGCGTTTTTCGCCGTCTTTATAAGCGATAAGCGCGATGCGGCAGTTTCTGTTCGGATCGTACTCGATAGCTTCGACTTTACCTTCGATACCGAATTTGCGGCGTTTAAAGTCGATGATTCTATAAAGCTTCTTCGCTCCGCCTTCTTTATGTCTAGAAGTTATTCTTCCGTTGCTATTTCTACCGCCGCTTACAGGGATCTTTACAAGTAGGCTTCTCACGCTAGGTTTAGCGGTGATGTCCTCGCTTGATAAGCCCGTCATAAATCTGCGGCTAGGTGTATAAGGTTTATAGGTTTTTATCGCCATCTTACGCCTCCGTGTTTTCTAGGCTTGAGCCTTCAGGCAACTGAACGTAAAATTTCTTTATCTCGCTTCGTTGTCCTTCTCTTCCTTTGAAACGCTTAACTTTTCCGTCGATTCTAAGCGAATTTACGCGAAGCGGCGTTACTCCAAAATACTCTTTCAAAATTTCTTTCAGCCTGTTTTTAGTCATCTTAGGCGAAGTTTGTATGACGACCACGCCTTGCTCTTGAAGACCGAGAGTTTTTTCCGTATATAAAATCGTTTTGATATCAGTTATATCTGCCATTTCAGCCCTCTTTTATTATAGATTCAAGTGCGGCCTTCTCGATAACGACGGCACCGTAAGTCGCCACTAAGTAAGCGTTTATCTCGCTCGCATCGATTAGATAGCAGTTTGATAAATTTCTAAACGCCAGTAGCGTGTTGTCGTCAAGCAGATCTTTTACGACCAAGGCATCTCTCAAATTTAACGCGCTGATTACTTTAGCAGCGTCTTTAGTCTTACCGCTTGCGATCTCTATGCTATCTACCGCGAAAATTTTACCCGCGTTAGCTTTTTCGTTTAGCGCGAACTCAAGCGCCAATCTTTTTTGCTTTTTATTGACCTTTTGGAAATAGTTTCGCTCGTTGCTCGGACCAAACGCCACTGCGCCGCCTACCCAGACGTTAGTTCTGGTTGAGCCCGCTCTAGCGCCGCCGCGACCTTTTTGTCTCCACGGTTTTTTACCGCCGCCGCTTACGAAAGCTCTGGTTTTGGTGTGAGCCGAATTTGAACGCATACCGGACAAATAAGACTTAACGTAAAGATATAGGTTGTGCGGGTTAATCTGGGCGTAATTAGCCGGTAGATCAAGCTCGCTAGCTTTTTCAAATTTTTCGTTTAATACGCAAACTTTACTCATTTTACTATCCTTATTCTGCCCATTGCGCCGTTATAGCCAGCGACGCTGCCTTTTAAAACCAAAATTCCGTTTTCGGCGTCAAAGCTTACGATCTCGTTTTTAACGGTAACTTTTTCGTTTCCGGTGTGTCCGGCCATCTTCATACCAGGCTGAACGCGTCCCGGCCACTCGCGGTTACCGATAGAGCCGTGTCTTTTGTGGAAGCGAGAACCGTGACTTTTTGGACCGCCGCCAAAGCCGTGTCTTTTTACGACGCCTTGATAGCCTTTACCTTTTGAGCTGAAGCTAACTTTTAAAATTTTAGCCGAGCTAAGCGGACTAAAATCAAGATCGCCCGCCTCTTTATTGGCGACTTCTAGGGTTGCGAATTTATTAAATTCTGCCGTTAGGCTATATTTTTTTTGCTGACCCTCTATGGCTTTATTTTTTGCTTTACCTTTAGCATAAGCTACTATCGCGCTGCCGCATTCGCTCACTTCGCAAACTTTAGCGTTTACGACTTTTAGAAGCGTAACGGGGATGCTCGGGTTGTTTACCGTCCTGCTCATGCCTATTTTTTCTACGATATATTCCATCTTTCACCTCGCCTTTATTTGCCCATCGCGCGGACTTCGACGTTAACCTCAGGGGCTAAGTCAAGCTTTGTTAGCGAGTCGACGGTATCGGGCGTAGCCGCTACGATATCTAGCATTCTAGCGTGAATTCTCATTTCAAACTGCTCGCGTGAGTCTTTGTTGATGTGTGGTGATTTTAAGACCGTGTAGCGTTTGATCTTCGTAGGCATCGGCACCGGGCCTCTGACGTCGGCGCCCGTTCGTTTGACAGCTTCTACTATGGCTGCAACTGTGCGGTCGAGAACTCTATGGTCATAAGCTTTAAGCTTAAGCCTGATTCTTTCCATTTTCTTTCCTTTGAATAGAACTTGTCGCAAACATACGACACTTCTTACTTGTGTAAGAGACTTGGATTTTATCCAAATGGCTTTTTAATGTCAATATTTTGAGCAAATTTGATGAAATTTAATAAAATTATTTCCTTTTTATAAGGAAGTTTTTGCAGATTTGACTGAAAATTTGATGCTGGAAATTTAGATTTGATTTTGGGAGAATTTGGACAGATAAAAATCGTGTCCAAATTTTAAATAATCATCTTGAGCCTTGTTTTAAAAGCTCGTACATTGCGCAGGTTAGTTGCCAAAGTTTAACGCCTCCTTCAAAAGATTGAACAACATTGTCGGTAGCCCCGGCAGCGCATGCTCTTTGATAATATTTCATTGCGTCGTTTTTCTCATTTATTTCTAAATATACATCGCCCAAAAAGCTGCAAGCAGTAAAATCCGGCGTGATGTCGCAACTTTTTTAACACGCCCAAATCCCTCCAAAAACGCTTGCTTCTCATTTATGCCTGAAACATGCTTATTGATATACAAAATCCAAGATTTCTACAACCGAGCGCGTCGTTTCCGATGTCGCAAGACTTAGTATATAACTCAAA
>NZ_CALHXD010000066.1 GCF_938040115.1 uncultured Campylobacter sp.
GCTAAGGACGAGAGCGAGCGAAACGACATCTGGTTTGCCAGGCGTAACTGCTCGCAGGCGATAAATATCTACGGAAATTTAAAGCTAAACGAAGACATCACGGTGCCGCGCTCAAAGCTACCAGAGTTGCTAGAGCGTATCGGCGGCGTCGCGGAAAGATACGGCGTGCAGGTGCCGTGCTTTGGCCACACTGGGGACGGCAACGTGCACACCAACGTCATGGTCGTAGATAAAGCCGACCCGGCGCAGGTAGAGAGCGGCCACAAGGCGATCGAGGAAATTTTTAAGATCGCGGTGGAGCTTGGCGGTACGCTCAGCGGCGAGCACGGCATCGGCATCAGCAAGGCCGAGTTTATGCCGCTTGCCTTTACGGACGCCGAGATGGAGCTTTTTAGAAGTATCAAAAAGGCGTTTGACCCGAACAATATCCTAAACCCGTTTAAGATGGGGCTGTAAATTTGGCGCAAGGCGTAGCTGATTTTTTAAAAATAGCCCTTGACGCCTTGGTCATTGTTTTTTTGGTTGTACTGCTTTTTAGGAAAAATGACAAAATATCTTTTCAGCACGTCGGTTGCGGAGACTTATTTATACACCCCGATCCGTTTTTAAAGATAATGTACTTTTTAATGTTCTCATGTTGCGGCACAATGTCGCTATTAGGCAGAGCAGCAGATAAAAATTTATTCGCCGACTACCATCTGCTGCTATTTCTTTACGATATGCTGTCGGTTTGCTTGTTGGCTTTCGCTTTTTATACCCTGATGCAAAAAGGCATAAGAGTTAAGCAAGACGGCATCTCAAAAGAGATAGGATTGCTTGGCTTTAAACGCGCCTATGAAGTTAAATTTGACGAAATGATTTATGATGTCGGAGTTGCCCTCAGGAACAATGAAAAAGTATTCAAAATAAAAAGCGAGAGCGGCGATACCAAGTTTGGGTTTGGGCTATTATATGCGAGAAAAGACATGGATGATTTAGAAAAAATGATACGAAAAAACGTCAAATTTAAAAACCTTAAACCCATAAGCAGTTAAATTTAAGGATCCAAAATGACCTCGCAAAAATTTGAAAAGATAAAACAGACGCTTAAAATTTGGCTCATAGCGATGCTAAAGATTAAGGACAAGCAGCTGCTGCACTACGCATCAAGCCTGAGCTTTCACACGATGCTCTCTATCATCCCCGTGCTTCTCATCTCGCTTTCGCTCTTTACGCAGATGCCAAGCTTTAGCGTCTATTACGCAAAGATCAAGGAATTTATATTTGCCCAGCTGCTACCCTCAAACCAAGACGCGATCTCAAACTACATCGAGACCTTTTTACAAAACAGCTCGAGCCTAGGCATCCTCGGACTTGGCGCCATCATCTTTACTTCGATCATGTTTTTTGCCGATTACGAATACGTCATCAACCGCATCATGCACACGCAAAGCCGCAAATTTTGGAACTCGCTGAGTGCTTATTGGACGCTCATTACGCTGGCTCCCTTGGGGCTTGGACTTAGTTTTTATCTCTCAAATTTATTTCAGGATATACTAAACTCCAGCGACTACACGAAGTGGATAAATTTTCTTAGCATATTCCCGTACCTCATCATCTGGGCGATATTTTGCGTGACCTATCTCATCTCGATAAACCGCCAAATCGCCCTAAAAAACGCGCTTTTTAGCTCATTTGTGGCCTCACTCATCTGGTATCTGGGCAAAAACATCTTCGTCTTTTACGCCGCAAATAACAAAACATACCTCAGCATCTACGGCTCGTTTTCGGTGGTGCTGCTGTTTTTCGTGTGGATTTACGTATCGTGGATCATATTTCTCTACGGCGTAAAGCTGTGCGCGTATCTGGAAAAAGCGGGCGAGAGCGACAAAGAAGCTTAAAAAAGCGCGGCAAAGCAGAGTAAATTTAGCGGCACGATAACGGCGGCTAAAATTTTGCTTTTTACGCTTGCTAAACTCAGCGCGTTATAAAGCAAAAACAGCCAAAACGGCACGCTCAAATTTACCCCCTTTGCGCGCCACGAGAGAAATTCTAGCAAATACTCATCAAGCGCGCCGCCTGCGCCAAATGCGTGCAAAAGCGCGCTAATCGGATAAAACAGGCTAAAAAGCGGCGTAAGCGGCAAGACGGTTAGCTGCTGGGCGCTAACTAGCGGGAAAAAGTAAACCACGGGCAAAATCATCGCCGAAAATACCCAAAAATTTAACAAAATAGCGTTACTTAAATTTGAAAATCGCCCGCCAAAGTGCCGCAAATAAAGATAAATATAAAACACGCCCATACACGAAAAGTAAAATCCGACGCTAAAAAGCAAACTCGGCATCAGCGCTACGGCGGCGCAAATCACCGTAAAAAGCAGCTCAAAACTAACGACGCGCACGTTTCTAGCGAGTAAAAACAGAGCCAGCAAGCTCATCAAAAACGCCCGCAAAAAGGACGGCACGAAGCCGATCAGCGCAAGATAGCAAAACAAAACAGCAAAAATCGCGGCCGAGAGGTCAAATTTGGCATTTCGATACGGAAAATGGCGTGCCTGAAAATAGCGGTAAATCGGGCGCATGATAAAATACAAAAAACCAAAAATCAATCCCAAATGATAACCCGAAATCGCGATCAGGTGCGCTACGCCGTAGAAATTTACATCCGCTCTAAGCTCCTTGCCCACGGGCGCGGCTAGAAAAAGCGCGGTAAAAAGCTCGGTCATTTTTTCGCTTTCATGCTGCTCGGCGATAAACTCGAAAATTTTATCGTAAATTCGCTCCTCGCTCGCGGCGTACCTAAGCTGCGTCACGCCGTAACTAGGCATATAAAAAGAGCCGCTTAGATACTCTTTAAATTTAACGTTTTTGTTTTCGGCACCGATTAAAATTTGCTCGTTAGCTTGCGCGTCAAAGTCCGCCAGCGTCGTCGTATAAAAGCTAAAATCCTGCGTTTTTAGCTTTAAAACGCGGTAAATTTTACCTTTTGCGTTCGCTTTTTCGTAGTTTTGTGAAATTTTAGCTTGTAAGATGACGCCGTTTTGAGCTTTAAATTCGCGAAATTTATAGTAGCCAAAGCCCAAATTTAGTGCAAAAACAAGCGCGCAGGCAAGGCAAAATATATAAACCTCGCGCGCGTTTTCAAAGATAGATTTACGTTGCGGCTTTTGCAAAATTTGAGCTTAAAGGGCGCATTTTAGGCGTTTGGGTTAAACTCCGCCACGTGCGCGGCGCCAAAGCTCTTATCGACAAAGCGCGTAAATTCCTTCTGAAATATTACTTCTACCGTGCCGACCGGGCCGTTTCGGTTCTTGCCCACGATGATTTCGGCGTCTTCTTCGATCTTATTAGGAACAAATTTACGCACGTACTCCTTGCCCTCGGCGTGCGCCTTTTTCTCGGCCTCCTTCTCCTCCTGCTCGCGGTAAACCTCGTCGCGGTAGACAAAAAGTATCATGTCGGCGTCCTGCTCGATGGCGCCTGATTCGCGCAGGTCGCTTAGCATCGGGCGTTTGTTGGCGCGAGATTCTAGGCTGCGGTTTAGCTGGCTAAGCGCGATGATAGGCATGTCTAGCTCGCGCGCTAACAGCTTTAGTCCGCGCGAGATTTCGGCGATCTGTAAGTGGCGGTCGGAGAAATTTGACGTCGCCATCATGAGGCCGATGTAGTCGATGACGCACAGCGCGATCTCTGGGTTCGAGGACTTGAGCTTGCGCATCTGCGTGCGGATCTGGTGGATGTTTACGTAGCCGCTATCATAGACAAAAAGCTTGCGGTTAGCCATATCGTCGCACGCGTCGCTTAGGCGCGACCACTCCTCGTCGTCCATTTTGGCAGTCATTATGTTTTGCAGCGGGATCGAGGTTTTGGCGCTTAGCATACGCAGCATGATCTGCTCGGCCGGCATTTCAAGCGAGAAAAACACGACTCCGCCGCCGCGCATCAGCACGTGGTTCATCAAATTTAGACAGATCGTCGTTTTGCCCATACCCGGGCGCGCCGCGATGATGATGAGATCGCCGTGCTTAAAGCCCTTCGTCATCTCGTTTAGCTGGCGAAAGCCCGTGTCGATGCCCACGATATCCTTATCTTCGAGCAGTTTTTGCTTTTCTAGGTGAGCGATGACATCTGCGATGATGATGGCAGCGTCCTTGATGGCGCCCGCGCTCTGCCCGTCCACTAGCGAATAAAAACTCTGGCTCAGCTCGTCCACCATATCGCGACTAGGCTTATCCTCGCTCACTTTGCTAGGGATTTGGTGCGCGATTTTGACGAGGCTTCGCTTGATAGATTTTTCTTTGATCTCGTTGGCGTACTTTTTCACATCTAGGATCGAGTTCGTGCCGATGATCTCGCTCATTACGTTCTCGTCAAATTTACTTCCAAGCTTGGTTTTTAAAAACCCCGTTTCGATGGGCAAATTTTCATTGAGGCACTTTACCATCGCGTCGTAAACATCGCCGTGAGCGCGCAGGTAAAAGTCAAACGGGCTTATGATATCGAAAATCTCGCTTAGATTGTCCGCGCTATAGATGATGGATGCGAGGATCGCGCGCTCCATATCCAGGTCGTAGAGATTGTGCATATCGATGTTTTCTTTTGCCATTTTTTATCCGTTTAATTTTTTTGTTTCGGCGCGTAATCTTCAAGATTAGCATCTGTGCGCCTTAAGGCTATTTGTAGTTTTGGAAAGGTTTTGTCGTTTGTGACGATCGCCTCACAGCCGCCCTCTAGCGCGCAAAAATACTGCAAAACATCCTCAAAGTCTATCTTGCGACCCGATTTTAACTCGCTCTTTGCATATTCGCACGCCATCGATAGCCCGTCACTAGACAGCGGTAGACATTTAAAATTTGACGTCCGCGATAATGCTCCGAAAAAATCCAGAATAATTTCGTCTGAAATTTTATAGCATTTTTTTAGCACGTAAGCCACATCGCTGATACTGCCGAACGAGTAGCAAATAGCGTCGTCAACGCTAAAATTTTCAAAAAGTTTAACGGCCGCCAAATTTAGGGCGCCTCTTTCTTCGACTAAAAAATCGATCAGAATATTGCTATCAAGGAAAATTTTAGCCATCTATGCCGTATCTTTTTTTTATGTATTTTTTATCGGCGATTTTTAGCGCTTTTATATCGTCCATATTTTGAGCGGCCTTGCCTTTTACTATGCCTGCAAATCGCATGATTTCAAGACTTGGCGCGCTCTTTTTGCTTTTTAATTTATCGGCCGCAATTAGCTTTTTTACTTCGTTTGACAGCGTAGTCGCGATCGCGATTAGATCGCTTCTATCGCT
>NZ_CALHXD010000067.1 GCF_938040115.1 uncultured Campylobacter sp.
CACGTAGTGCAGCAACCTCTCACGTGCAGTGGGGTTAGAGAGGGCTTGGGAGAGGAAGGGGTGACGCTTCGTAAGTAGAACCCCCTTCCTCTCCCAAAGAAAAGATAAAGGCGGATATAAAAGGGGGCACTTTTGCATCGCTACGCTCGCAATTGCAAAGCAGAGCGTAATTTAAGCCCCCGCTTCCTTAACAAGAAAGATTAAATTTAATGTGCAACGCCAAATTTAACCAAACCAAATTTAGCGTTTTTGTGGTGCAGGTCTCGGTGGGTAAAATTTAGAATTTTAGCAAAATGTAATACCTAAACTCCAAAACACATTTTAAAAGCGGACTAAATTTGGCGGCTATCCGCCAAAATCGAGCCCGCAAATTTGCCGTCCTTTAAAGGCAAATTTAAATCAGTGGCAAAGTGTTGCGAAGTTAAATCCGCGCGCTTTAAACTCGGCGATATCGCGGCTAGCGACCTCACCCTTGGTTGTGAGGTAGTCGCCGATGACGACGGCGGATACGCCGTGATCAAAGATTTCGTATTGGCGTTCGCCTAAAATTTTCTCGCGACCGCCTGCGATCATCACGCGAGCGTTAGGCAGTGCACGAACGGTGTCGTCGATGATTTTTAGCGCCTCGTCCGCTCCCATAGGCGGCCGTTTGACGCGTAGCGCATCGTTTGGGATAAAGAAGTTTATCGGACTAGAAAACGGATCAAGCTTTGCAAGGCTAGCTTGCAGGCTCGCGCGATCGGCCTCGCTCTCGCCAAGGCCGTAAATGCCGCCAGTGCAGAGCATCAGCCCTGCTTCTTTGGCATCGATGTTGGTCTGCCAGCGCTCGTCCCAGCTATGCGTCGAGCAAATTTGCGGGAAAAACTCGCGCGAGGTCTCGAGGTTGTGGTTGTAGCTAAACACGCCCGCGCTTTTTAACTCTTTTAGCTGTGGTAGCGTCGCCATGCCGTTGCAAGCGATCAGCATGAGGTTTGGAACTTCTTTATTTACGGCGCGCGCGAGGCGGGCGATCTCCTCGGTCTTTTTGTCCGTGAGCCTTGCGCCGCTGGTGACGAGGCAAAAGCCTAGCGCGTGGTTGGCCGCCGCGATCTTAGCTTCGGCGACTACTTGCTCGGCGGTTTTCATTTTGTATTTTTCGATGCCGGCATTTATGCCCGCACTTTGAGTACAGTAGCCGCAGTCTTCGGAGCAGTTGCCTGAACTCACTGAACAGATGGCGCATAACATAATCGTCTTCATATTTTTCCTTTTTTTAGCGGCTTGTCTTTTGAGTGCTTTTTGAGGAGCTTGCTAAAATTTAGCTCGGCGGACTACTTGTCCAGCCTACGCTAAATTTT
>NZ_CALHXD010000068.1 GCF_938040115.1 uncultured Campylobacter sp.
AGTGAAATTTGGGGGCAAAATCTGAAAAAGCGGGGAAAATAAATCAAGGCAAATTCGGCTAAATTTAAAAGCCAAATTTAAAAACGCGGCGAAGGCTCAAATTTAACCCTCGCCGCAAGAAATTATCGGTGCAAATTTACACGCCCAAAGCTCGGCGCACAAAAATCAAATTTATCTAGATAGCTTTAGCAGATATCCGTCCTGCGTCTTTTCGATCTCGTGCTTGTAACTGCCGTCGAGATCAAAAACTACGCGGTAAAATTTACCGTGCGAGCCAAAAAGAGCCGTTTTAAACGCGCCGCAGTCAAGCTCGTCTTTTCTGGTATTTACGTCCGTTTGCGAGGCGAAGTCGATCACGACCTTTGTACCTTTGCTGATCGAGTAGTCCTTTAGCTTCTCGTCGGTCGTGAGGATCTTGATCTGCATCGGATAGATCTCAAATTTCGTCTGCTTATAGACGATTTGCTTTTGCGGTTGTGGCTTTTCAAGCGGCTTTATGACGATGTCTTTTAGCGGCTCTTGTGTTGTCATATTGCGCTCGGTAGTCTTTGGCGCGACGTCTATCGCGGCGGCTTTTGGCTCCTCTTTAGTAACCGAGACGTCGGGCTTTTCTACGACGACGGGTACTGCGATCTTGCTGAGCAAAAACTCGTCCTGCCACGAGATGCTTTTGTTTATATCGACGGTTTTTTCCTTGATACTGCCGTCGAGGCTTTTGTATTTTAGCGTGACGGAGATGAAGTTTCTAGCGTCGGCGGGAAATTTGAAACTCTGCTTCTCAAAAGGCGGCAAATTTTCCACGACGTTGCTGCTAGCCATGCTCGCGTTTACATCGCCCGAGGGCGCAAAAGGATTTTCTCTGCCAAAAGCCAGCCCGCAGGCCAGCGCCAAAAGCCAAATTTTACCGATTTTCATAACTCCCCCGTTTTTAAATTTATAAAGCTAAATTTACCCGCCGCTGCTAGGCTCAAGCTCTTTTAGCTCGAAATACGCCTTTTGCAGCTGGGCGTTTTGTTTTTTTAGCGTTTCGACGTCGCGTTCTAGCTGCGTTTTTTGCTCTTGTAGGCTTAGCATCACGTCTAGCGAGCGCTTGCCAAAGATTATGTTGCCCACGTAGATGCCAAAACATATCACGCAAAACGCTATGAGCGTAAATCTGAGAAAAAGCCTGAAATCAAAAGGCTTTTTCTCGACGTATTCGTCTAGGACTTCGCTCAAATTTGATTTCCCAAAAACTCGTCCGTCTCGCGCTCGATCTCAAGCAGGCGGTTGTATTTGGCGTTGCGTTCGCTTCTTGAGGTCGCGCCCGTTTTGATTTGGCCCGTATTCATCGCGACGGCGAAGTCCGCGATAAAGCTATCCTCGCTCTCGCCGCTTCTGTGGCTCATCACGCAGCGGTAGCCTTTGCGCTGCGCTAGGCGGATCGTCTGCATGGTTTGGCTGACGGTGCCGATTTGATTTGGTTTTATTAGGATCGCGTTAGCTACGCCTTTGGCGATACCTTCGCGCAAAATTTTCTCGTTCGTTACGAAAAGATCGTCGCCCACAAGCTGCACTTTAGAGCCAAGCTTGCTCGTTAGCTTCGCCCAGCCCGTCCAGTCGTCCTCGCTCAGGCCGTCTTCGATCGAAAATATCGGATACTTCTCGCAAAGCTGCGCGTATCGCTCTATCAGCTCTTCGCTGCTAAATTCCTTGCCTTCTAGCTTATATTTGCCGTTTTCGTACAGCTCGCTAGCTGCGACGTCAAGGGCTAGTTTGATCTGCTCGCCTGCTTTGTAGCCCGCTTTTTCGATAGCTTGCATGATGAGTTTGATCGGCTCTTCGTTATCGTTTAAATTTGGCGCAAATCCGCCCTCGTCGCCGACCGCCGTGCTGTGGCCGGCCGCGTTTAGTAGGCCTTTTAGCGTGTGGTAAATTTCAGTCGCCGCTCTCAGCGCGTCGCTAAATTTATCAAATCCGAACGGCATAATCATAAATTCTTGAAAATCCACGCTGTTGTTCGCGTGCGCGCCGCCGTTGATGATATTAAACATCGGCACCGGCAGTACGCTAGCGTTCGCGC
>NZ_CALHXD010000069.1 GCF_938040115.1 uncultured Campylobacter sp.
CTTGACCTTTTTCGTATAAAAGCCCGAGATTGCCGCAGCCTAGAGCTTCTCCAGCCTCGCAAGCTTTAGAGTATAGCTCGCTAGCTTTTTTATAGTCTTGTTTTATACCTTCCCCGCTTGCGTATGAAAAGCCTAGATTATAGCAGCCTTTGATATCGCCCGCTTCGCAAGCCTTGGAAAACAGCTCGACGGCCTTTTTAGTGTCCTGTTTTACGCCTTGGCCGTTACTATATAAAATTCCCAGATTATAGCAGCCTTTTGCGTCACCCGCCTCGCAAGCTTTCAAAAACAGCTCGCTAGCTTTTTTATAGTCTTGCTCCACGCCGTCTTGCCCGTTTGCGTACGAAACGCCCAGATTATAGCAGCTTCTTGTATCTCCGCTGTCGCAAGCGTCTTGCAGCCTTTTTGCGTCATCGCCCGCACCAAACAAAACTGCCGCGCACGCTACCGCTATGACTACTTTTTTCATAAATTTACTCCCATAAAAAGATTAGAGCTATTTTATAAGATTTATTATTAAAATGCGAATAATTTTTATATTAAACGCTAAATTTGAGCGGGCTAAATTTGCCCACCGCGTCATCGGCTCAGATTTACTCAAATCTCCCGCCTTTATCCAAATTTTTTAAAATTTTAGCTATCATCGCGCTTTTATTAAGGAAAATTTTTGCATTTTAGTTACGTTTTTAAGCTCAGCATTCCGATATTTATGGGCTATTTTCCCCTCGGCGTCGCTTTTGGAATACTGGCCAAAAGCATGGGCGTTAGCGCATTTATCGCCATCACTCTTAGCACGCTGGCATACGGCGGCGCGGCGCAGTTTATGATGCTCTCGCTTTTTAGCGCTGGCACGGGACTTTTGGAGGTTTTTATCGTGAGCTACCTCGTAAATTTACGCCATACTTTTTACGGGCTGGCGCTTTTAAAAGAGTACAAAGATCTCAAATTTCGCCTTTTTAATATCGCGACTCTCACGGACGAAACTTTTGCGATATTTAAGGCGCTTAATATCTCGGACGCGGCGGAGCGTAGCTATGTTTTTACTCGGCTAAATTTGCTCTCGTGGCTCTACTGGGCGGCGGGAACGGCGGTCGGATGCCTAGCCGGCGGGCTTATCAAGGTCGATACGAGCGGGCTTGAGTTTAGCTTAACCGCGCTTTTTATCGTGATCGTGATGGAGATGTTTAAAAACGATAAGAACTATAAAGTGCTGGGTGCTGCGTGCTTTTTCGGAGTCGCCGGCGTAGCGCTCATGCCCGCTAAAGCGATGCTGGTAGGCTCGATGGCGCTTTGCTTTATTTTTATTTTAGTTTTTAAGGATAAGCTTTGATAAGCGTGAGCTCTAGCGAGTGGGCGATATTCGCTGCCGTGTTGCTAAGCGCGTTTGCGACCTTTTTGACGCGCGCCGCGCCGTTTTGCGTCATCAAAAACTATAAGCCTCGTCCGTGGCTAACGGCCGTGGAGCGACACATGGGGCTGATGATAATGGTTATCTTGGTGTGCTACGGGCTAAAGGACGTCAAATTTGACGTTTATCCGTACGGACTAAACGAAGCGGCGGCCGTTTTTAGCGCGGTTTTGATTCATCTGAAATTTAAAAATACCCTGCTTAGCATCGCGGCTTCGACGGGCATTTATATGGCGCTAATCAGACTTACGGCTTAAACGGAGGTTTTATGAAAAGAGTTACTATACTAGCAGTGGGTGGCACGGTAGCGGGAAGCGGCCCCGGATCGCTTGATGCGAGCTATACCTCAGGAACCGTTACGGTCGATAAACTGATCGCCGCGGTACCCGATATCAACAAGATAGCAACCATCAAAGGCGAGCAGATCTCAAACATCGGCTCTCAAGAGATGAACAACGAAGTTTGGTTTAAGCTAGCAAACAGAGTAAACGAGCTGCTAACTAGTGGCAAGGCCGACGGCGTCGTCATCACGCACGGAACCGACACGATGGAGGAGACGGCGTATTTTTTAAATTTAGTCGTCAAAAGCGATAAACCTATCGTTATGGTGGGCGCTATGAGAAACAGCGGCTCGCTAAGCGCGGATGGCCCCCTAAATATCTTTAACGCCGTAAACGTCGCGATGAATAAAGAAGCGGCAGGCAAGGGCGTAATGGTAGTGATGAACGACGAGATCCACGCGGCTAGAGAGGTGACTAAAACCAACACTACCGCTGTCGATACATTTAAATCTCCAAACAGCGGCAAGATCGGCACCGTGTTTTACGGCAACGTCAAATTTTACATGAATCCTACACGCAAACACACCGTAAATTCAGCATTTGACATCACAAAGATCAAGGAGCTTCCAAGAGTCGATATCATCTATAGCCACTCAAACGACAACCCGGACTTTGTAAATTTAGCCGTCAAAAACGGAGCTAAAGGCATCATAAACGCGGGCATGGGTAACGGAAATCCATTCCCAAGCGCGCTTGAGGCTCTAGGCGAAGCGGTTAAAGCCGGAGTAGTAGTCGTGCGAGGCTCGCGCGTAAGCAGCGGCGAGACGACTATGAACGGCGAAGTAGACGACGGCAAATACGGCTTTTTAACAA
>NZ_CALHXD010000070.1 GCF_938040115.1 uncultured Campylobacter sp.
ACCGCTTACGGAGGCATCCGCGGCGTACTTTACGTTTAGCTCGGCATTTAGCTCGCCGCTTTTTAAGCTCGCGTCCAGATAGTTTTTAGCGTAAACGAAGTAGCGAGGTAAGTTTGCATCGCTTAGTTTTATATCGGCTTCGATATTTAGAGGCTCTGGCGTAATTTTACCCTTAAGAGCCAAATTTAGCTTTTGCGAGCTTTTCATGTCGATTTTAGCGGTCACTGGCGCAGCTAAATTTTCGCTGATATTTTGTAAATTTATATTTAAACCGTCAAATTTATGCGCTATCTTTTGTCCTTCGAAAATATGCATCACGCCGATATCTGCACCCGTAACGGAGAAGGTTTTGACGCTAAATTTAAAACCGCTTTCCGTATTTTTCGCGCTTTTTTGCTCGGTTTTTTGGCTCTTTTTCGCGGCGTTTTTTTCTGCCGTTTTTTGAGATTTGGCAGGTTTTTTCGCGTTTTCGGTTTTACTTTTTGCTTTTGATTTTTGGGCGGCGGTTTTTTCGCTGTTTAAACCAAGCTCGCTAATAGCGCTAAGCTCGCCGTTTTCTTTTAGTTCGGTTGCAAATTTAGGCTTATTTATACTTACGCTTTCGATGCGCAGCGCGGTTTTAACTATATCTAGATCCGTATCCCTTACGCCGATTTCAGCGACGGCGGCGATCTCTTTATTTTTAGTTTTTAGCGCGATTTTTTGCGCTTTTATTTCACCGATAGAAGCGGTGCTGGCGTTATTTTCCAGCGTAAATTTAGGCGCGTTTATAACGAGCTTTTCTAGGCTTGCCGCACTGTTTTTACCGACCGGGGCGGAGGCGGCATTAAGCGTCAAATTTTTTAGGCTAGCAGCAATATTTTGCCCGTTTATTTTCGCGCCCAGCTCGCTTGCGTTTGCGTCTTTTAGCTTTATCTCGCTGACGCTTTTTTCGGTCAAATTTATCCCGCTAACGCCCAGAGCTTTGAGCGCTGCGGAGGCGTTTATATCGCCCTTTTCGTTTATATCGGCCTTAAGCGCGACGCCGCTTAAATTTAGACTGTTTAAATTTGCCTGCGCCTCGCCTTTAAAGCTCGTGTTTTTAAATTTTATCTCGCTAATATCGGCCGCAAAGCTTCTTTTTTCGCTAACGTCGGCATTTACCTCGATGGCAGGTAGATCAAGCTCCTCTAGGCTCAAATTTTGCCCATCAAGTTGCGCTTCAAACGACTTTAAATTTAAAGCGGCGTTTTTTAATGCAGCCTTGATAACGCCGCCGTCCGCGCTTAGTTCGTAGCTAGTTTTTGCGTTTATGAGCGCGCCGTTTATGCGCAGATCTTGCGTGTCGATGAAGCTAAGAGCGACGGGGCGGACGTTAAAGTCCTTTAGGCTAAGCTCGCCGTAAACTCGAAGCGGCGCAAGGTCGATGCCGCCCTGCCAGTCTAGCTTTTGCGCTAGCGTGGAGTTTGCGTCAAAAACGTGCTTGCCCGCGCTATTTTGCTCGGTATTTATGCCTGAGATTTCGTAGTTTATGCCCTCAAATTTGGCGCTAAAAGGCTGTTTTAAACTCTCGTCCGAGTAGGCAAACGAGCCGCCGATTATCTTTGTGCTGTTTAGGGCGAAATTTATGCTGCTAGTTTCGTTATTTTCGGTGCTAGTAGCGTTTGACTCGCCTAAAAACGCGGCCAAATTTAGCGTGCCGTTTTTATCTCTAGCGATATTTACGCTTGGACTCTCAAGGCGCAAGATATCAACCTCCGCGAGCTTGTTAAATAGCGAAAAAGGCTTAAGCTTGACGTCGATTTGCTCCGCGCTAAAAAGCGGTGCGGTCGTGTTTAACTCAGGGCGTGTGACGTTTAGCTCGAAGGTAAAGGGGTTAAATTTAGCCTCCGCTACGCTAAGGCTCGCGTTTATATCTTTTAGCTTTGCGGGCAAGGTGTTTTTGAGCGCGTAAGGAACGCCTAAAAAGCCTGCGAGCGTGTAGATGAGCAGCAAGCCCGCAAGCGAGCCTAGGATAATAAGAGCGATTTTTTTACTTTTTTGCATAAATTTGCCTCGATTTTTTTGGCGAATTTTACTAGGATTTTGATTAAAGGGCGGTTATTTTGGCAAACTCATACGAAAAATTAGCGCCGTTTCTTAAAAAATTAAAGCCGATATTTGATGCAAATAAACAAAAATCAAATACGGCACAAGATCTCTTTTTGATAAAACTTGGCACCCGTAAACTACGGAGATAATTTAAAATCTAGTCGATAAAATAGCAATTTTACTGTAAAATTCGGAATCAAATTTGTCAAACCGGGGAGCAAAAATGTTTCAGGCTTTCAGAATTTACGATTTTGTAAAAGGCGATGAAAATAGCGATTTTTACGGCGTATTCGTCGATAGACTCTATCCTCGCGGAGTGAAAAAGGAGATATTTTGCTCGTTTTTATGGCTAAAGTCGGTTACTCCGTCAAACGAGCTTAGGTCTTGGTTTCATGAGGACAAAGAGGCTAGATTTGAGGAATTTAAAGTTAAATTTAAGACCGAACTGGCCGATAAAGAGGCAACAGCAGGACTGAACGAGCTAAAAATTCTAGAAAAAAAGCACGGCAAAATCGCTCTATTAACCGCGACTAAAGATATAAATTTAAGCCACGTTGCGGTACTTTTAGAACTACTCAGAGAGTAAAATTTAATTTACCTTTTATTTTTCATATTTTTTCGCTATAATCCCCCAACTTTTTAAATCGATT
>NZ_CALHXD010000071.1 GCF_938040115.1 uncultured Campylobacter sp.
GCGGCGCTTAGGCGGTTTATCTTAGCAAACTGATCCTTGACGCGCTCGACTTTTTTTGAGATTTCATAGTTTGTCGTAGATGAGCTTTTTGAGTACAGCTCTTTCATTTTACCGTCTTGCAGGCCTTCGACCGGACCGATATTGCTCACAGCTCCCGGCACGCCTTGCACTTCGGCTTCTTTACTACCTTGGCGTTTTTCTTCGACGTTTTGTTCGCTTCTAGCTACAGAGTTTGGATCAAAGGTCTCGCTTTGGCTATCTTTTCTAGCAAAGTCAAAGTCTATCGTTACTTTGGCTACGACCTTATCCGAGCCACCAACGATAGGCGATAGGACGTTTATGATTTTTTCTTCGAGATTGTGCTCGGCGTCGCGTTTGTAGCGGATTTGTTGCGTGATCTGATCGCTATCGTATTCGCCGTCCTCCTCGCCAAGCGGCACTCCGTCCTGGCTCACGATTTTGACTTGCTCTGGTTTTAAATTTGCCACCGCTGCAGCGACTAAATTTTTAATGCCGGTAATTTGTTTTAAATTTAAGCTCTGTCCGTCTTTTAAATTTAATACGATAGACGCACTTGGCGGCGTGGCTCGCTCGGTAAAAATCGTTTCTTTCGGTATAGCTATACGCACGATGGCTTTATTTATCGGCGCTAGACTTTCGATCGTGCGAGCTAGCTCGCCCTCGAGCGCGCGCTGAAATTTAACCTTTTGCTCGGCATCAGTTGCGCCGAATTCTTGCTTATCGAAAATCTCAAATCCAACCTTGCCGTCTTTTAAAATCCCAAGCGACGCGATCGAGATCCTCTCGCGGTAAACGTCCGAGTTTGGCACCAAAATCGTGCCCTCGTTTAAAATTTTATACTTTACCTTATCTTTTTCAAGTTGCTGGATTATCAGCGCAGAGTCTGCGGCGGAAGTGTTTTCAAAAAGTACGCTATAGCCGTCGTAGTTTTCGTTTGAGCTTTTGTGAATGCTCAAAAACACTAAAAAACCGACCACGAGCACGACCGAGCCCGCGGCGACTAGGCGCTGTCTTAATGAGAGGTTGTGATAGACCTGTCCGATTTGTTGAATTGCGGTTTTGAAATCCATTTACTTTAAATTTCCCCCAATTTGTTTTAAAACTACGTCGTTTTGACTAGGCAGTCCGATCGTTATGCGAACCGCGTTTAATCCGTAACCTTTTAGATCACGTAAAATTATACCTTTTTTTAACAGATTTTGAGCAAGCTCGCTCGCGTTTTGACGCTCAAACTCAAAAACGATAAAATTCGTAAAGCTTAGTAGATGCTTTATGCCGTGAAGATCGGCAAAATCTTCATATTTTTTCATCTCTTCAAAATTTGTTTCAAGCGTCATTTTTACAAATTCTTCGTCTTTTAGCGCCTCTATGGCCGCTTTTAAGCTAAGCGTCGTTATGTTAAACGGCGCCCTTAGTTTTCCAAGCTCGTTCATCACGCTTTGCTCGCCGATGCCGTATCCCACACGCATACCGCCAAGGCCGTAAGCTTTAGAAAACGTGCCCAGATATATCGCGTTTGGAAATTTAGCTATGAGTTCACGCGGCTTTATCTCTTTTTTTGCGTCTTTAAATTTAGCAAACTCCTGATACGCGCCGTCGATAACCACGAGTGTATCGGCGTCAATCTGCTCTAAAAATTTATAAATTTCTTCAGCATCCAGGCAGCCTCCTAGCGGATTATTCGGTACGCACAAAAATACTACTCCGATCTCGTCTTTTTTAGCCTTGTAAATTTGCAAAAACTCGTCTAGATCGTGCTCTTTACTATCAGTTTTAAAAACCTTTGCACCCGCTGCTTTGGCGTAAATTTCATACATAGCAAATGTTATGCCTGCAATCAAAATTCCCTTGTTTGCGTTTGCTTTTGCGTGCACGGCAAATTCTATTATCTGATCGCTTCCGGAGCCTATTACGATAGATTTTGCGCTAACGCCAAAATTACTAGCTAGCGCAGCCTTTAGCTCAAAGTAGCTGTCGTCGGGGTAGAGGTGCATTTTATTTACTATCTCGCCGACTGCTTTTACTACCGCAGG
>NZ_CALHXD010000072.1 GCF_938040115.1 uncultured Campylobacter sp.
TTCTCTAAACGCTAATAGTTTGTTAAAGTCGTTTTGTCGGCTTTTAAATTTTGGAGATGAGGCATACGGTTTGATAGGACTGATGCGTCTTAAATTACGTGTTAAATTTAGATTTATAAATTAGTGATAAAATCAAAAAATAGTCTCGTGAAAAAACGGGGCAAAAGAAAGGATAACTTATGAAAAAGATTGCTCTTGCTTTAGTTGCTGCTTCTGCGCTTTTTGCCGCTGATTCAGCTTACAATTACGAACTAACTCCGACAATAGGCGGCGTTCATCCTGAAGGAAATTTAGGAACAAATGATCAGTCGGCCATCGGTTTAAGAATCGGAAGAAACCTTGAAAATTTCTTTATAGACCACGTAGAACTTGGTCTTAGCCACACTAACAAGATAAGAGAGTATGGCGTAGACGGAAAGGCTACTAGATATTTCGTTAATGCTATTAAAGATTTCGGCCTAACTGAAAAACTATCTCTTTACGGCTTGCTTGGTGCGGGATATGAAGATGTCTCAAAAAAATTCGTCAAAAATGATGACGGCGGCTTCGGTCAATACGGCCTTGGTTTGAGATATCAAATTACCGATAACTTTGCCCTACGCGCTGAAGCAGTAGATGCTATTAAATTTGAGCATGCGGATCACAACCTATTCTATACGCTAGGTTTTGCAGTTGGCTTCGGTGCTAAAAACGCTCCTGTAGTTGCAGAGGCGCCAAAAGCTGAGCCTGTTTCAGCTCCTGTAAGCCTTGATGATGATAACGACGGCGTTTTAAACGATGTCGATCAATGCCCAAATACACCAGCAGGCGTAGTAGTTGACGAGACTGGTTGCGAGAAGGTTATCGTTCTTAGAGATATCGGCGTAAACTTCGCATTCGATAGCTACAAAATAACTCCAAAATATCTTGAGGAGATCAAAAAAGTAGCTAATTTTATGGGCGAAAACCCAGGCTACCGCGTAGTTCTAAGCGGACATACAGACAGCGTTGGTGCTGAGGCTTACAACCAAAAACTATCTGAAAAAAGAGCAAACGCAGTTGCTAAAGCTCTTGAAGAGCTTGGCGTAAGCGCAGACAAGATCACTACTGTAGGATACGGCGAGCTTAAACCTGTCGCTTCAAATAAAACAAAAGAAGGACGTGCTGAGAACAGACGCGTTGAAGCTAGATTTAACAAATAATTAGTCTAGCTTAATAATGCATGGACGAGATTAAATTTGAACTTATTTGGTCGTTAATCTCGTCCTATTCTTTAAAAATTTTAGGTTCTATCGCCATCTTGCTTATCGGCAAATGGTTGGTAGCTAAAATCTCAAATCTTATATCAAAATTAGTCATTTCTTCCAGACTTGATGAAACTCTTTCAAATTTCCTTGTAAATATCATCAAAACGCTTCTCATGGCTTTTGTTATCATAGCCGCGATTGCAAATTTGGGCGTCGAGACATCTATGTTTGTCGCTGCGCTTGGTGCTATCGGTCTTGCTATCGGTATGGCGTTTAAGGATACTTTTTCAAACATAGGCGCAGGATTTTTGATAATATTTTTTAGGCCGTTTAAACTCAAAGACCACATAGAAGTCGCAGGCGTGCAAGGCGCAGTCAAAGAGATTAATATGTTTAGCACTATTTTGCGTACAACCGATCACAAAACCATCATTATCCCAAACGGACGCATCATAAGTAGCAATATAATAAACTTCTCAAAAGAGGGTACCAGGCGGGTTGAGCTCGTATTTTCCATAGATTATAAAGACGATCTAAGGCTTGCAAAAGAGATTATTTTAAACCTAGCTGACGAAAACAAAAAGATCCTAAAAGAGCCAAAGCCATTCGTCGGCGTCGGAAGTTTGGGTGAAAATAGCGTAAATTTGACTGCTAGATTTTGGTGTGCGAGTGATGATTTTTCCGACGTGCAGTTTGCTATGCTTGAGAGCGTTAAGCTTGCATTCGATGCCCAAGGTATCTCTATACCATCGCCACAGCTCAGCATCCGCTATCAGGATAAAAGGCAAGACGAGCAAATTTGATTTACCGGTTTGCACGGTTTTTCTTGGTTCTTTGGCTTCTTTTATGTGGTATGTTGTAGATTGGTTTTATGCTCGTATCCTATTTGGTCCGTAAGGCAAATAGATTAAATTTGATTCAAAATCAATACAGCACAAGCGCTTTAAAAATGTACAAATTTTGACGTATTCCTTATCTGCCGTATTGCAAAAATTAAAGGCTCTCTTTAACTTAATCTCACACAAAGGAGCATTAGGTTACGATGAGTTCGATGAAAAATAAATATATAATCCGTTCAAGAATTTCTGAAGCTAAATTTAGAGAAATTCTCAAGTATTTTGCAGAAGACATAGAAGCATCAAAGATATCGAATTTAACTAAAATTTCAGAAGCAACCCTATGTAAAATCTTTAGAGAAATAAGAATTCTTATGTCTAAAGAGTGTGAGAAGGTATCTAAGTTTTCAGGCGAGATTTCCAGCTCGCAAGCTCGCCTAGAAGCTTCGCTTTGAAATAGATGAAAGTTACTTCGGATCTAAACGAGTAAGAGGTAAGAGAGGTAGAGGTGCAGCAAATAAAACACCAGTATTTCTATTTCGCTACGCTCGTAGCTGTAAACAGACGGAATGCTAAAGCGTGACGGTAAGGTCTATACCCAAGTAGTTAAGAACTGTTCTGCAAATGAACTGATACCGATATTATCGGAGTTTCTCAAAGAGAGTGCAAGCACAAGAGTGAATTAGACGAGAGTGTGATTTATTCTGATTGCTGGAAAGCTTATGACGGATTGGTTGATTACGGAGCTAAAGCTCATTATAGAGTAAAGCATTCTAAAAATGAATTCGCTAACGGTAAAAATCATATAAACGGTATAGAAAACTTTTAGCTGCGACTTCGTCTTGCTACTGTAAACAGACGGGGATATGCTAAACATAGACTAGCTAAATTTAAAGGGATAAAGAAAGGAAATTTCTTGCTTCATCTAAAGGAATGTGAATTTAGATATAATACTAAAACTATACAAGAAAACCTATATCAGAAACTATTGAAATTGATAAGAGAAAATCCGCTTAAGTTTAATTGAGCCAAATTAAATTTCACCGCTTTCGTTAAATTTAAAATCTAATTCATATTTTAAAGTCAAATTTGACAGCATAAACATTTTAACAAATCCTTAATTTCGGCGTCTTAGAGTGCAGTCGCATAAAATTTAGTCCAAAGCCAAAAAGTATAAATTTAAAAATCAAAAATTTACAAAAAGCTATCTTAAGGCAAATTTTAAAATACAAAAAGTAAAATCAAAGTTTATTAAAACGTTAATTCGGCTTGAAAATGCCGCCAAATTTGCAACATCAAAATAAAAAACGAAAGAAGTAAAATGAAAAAAACCATACTTTTTGACCTCGACGGTACACTCATCGACTCGACGCCTGCTATCCTTGACGGATTTGGCGCGGCATTTCTCGCTCACGGAGAACCCGCGCCAAACCCTGAGGCCGTCAAAGCTCTAGTCGGCCATCCGCTTGATTTTATGTTTGCGTGGCTCGGTGCGCCGACGCAGCTAGTGCCTGATTATATCGCAGCATACAAGGCGCGATACGAGCAGATTTTTTTGGAGCAAACATCGTTGCTTGAGGGTGCGGCGGGTGCGTTGGCACTTGCTAGCGAGGTCGCGGACGTTGGCGCCGTGACGACAAAAACGTCGAAATTTTCGGTTATTTTACTTGAGCATTTGGGCGTCATGAGATTTATCAAAATCGTGATCGGCAGAGACGACGTAGTAAATCCAAAACCAGACCCCGAGCCCATAAACACGGCTCTTGAGCGCCTAGGCAAAACGAGCGCGCAAGATAAGGCGAGCGCCTTTATGGTCGGCGATACGACGATGGATCTGGAGTCGGCAAAGCGTGCTGGTATCGCGGGCGTCGGGCTAGTTTGCGGCTACGGCAAGGAGGCTGACTTGCGCGAGCATTCAAATTTGATCTTTCAAAATGCATTTGAAGCGGTTAAATTTATAGCCGGCAGATGAGTTTAGCCTGCTACCGTGCTAGTTAAATTTAGCGATCAAAGCTTATATTTAGTTTGCTAAACTACTGTTTTTTGGTATTTCGCTGCGGTTAAAATTTAGCCGCTCGTGGGATAAAAATTAAGTCAAATTTGCGGTAACCTCGCAAGCAAAAAGGCAAATTTGACTTATCTGTGTGCGCTTTCTTTTTCAAAGTACTCAAACGCATCGATTATGTCAAGATAAGCGCCGTCGAAACCCGCGTCAAGAATCTTTTTTGATACAATCCGTCGTTTCCCGTAATTATTTTTTGCCAATCCACATCCCGATATTTAACGACGTAATTTCCCTTCCAGTGCGGGTTTTTCTCTGCTAGCCAGCTGGGCTTGCCTGTTTTCCAGGCGCCATTCCAATAATACCGGTAATCCTCCTCCCTATGCTCATATAGTAGATCACGAGCCGCTTCCCGCCGTTGCGTTTTGTTTTGAGCTCCCTTACTTCGGACTCGGCGTAGGCTTTTACGAAGTGAAACAAATCCATATCGTAATCCGTATTTTTGAGCGCAACGATAAGCTGCCGTTTTGTAGAAATTTTTTGCTGTTAATCAGATACAAAAAGTTTTCGGCGTCTGCAACCGTGTTTATATCTTTGAAGTTTGCGTTATACTGGGCGTTTGGATACTTTAGAGTGGCGGCCAGGTTGCGTTTATCGGCTGCAAAAGAAAGAAAACCGTTTTCTTTGCTGCGCCGATACGAGGCGTCTACGTCGCTCGCGGTGGAACAATAATCGGTAACGAGCACCCTCACGCCGTTTTGCACGTAGAGGAGGCCATGTATTCCTTACGTCGGCGGGAGTAGGCTCGTCGTCGCCCGGGTAGCCGTAAAACAGCGACTTGGCGCCCACGGCGAGACCTCGCGTAGGTAGCCCTGCCGCAAGCTCACCGCTAGCAGGGCCGTCATTGGTAATAATCTCAAGCCCGTTTTGCGGGATGACGATGAAATTTTTATCAAATTTTTTGCCGTATTGCGAGATAGCGATGACGAAGCGGCGCATCTCCTTGCGGTAGTCTGTCGCTGGTTTTGCTTCGACTGCGCGATTTTCATCCACCGCGGCGCAAAAACATAAGACGAAAAACGCGGCTAGCGGATAAAATTTACGCGTAGCTTCTTTGTTTTAAAATTTAGCGGCTAAATTTTAGCAAATTTATAAAAATCGGCCGTCAAATATTTTTTGATTGTAGCTCAAATTTGGGGCTTTGGATTATTAAATTTAATCATTTTTGAAAATGTAAAGCGGCGGATTAATGATAGATTTTGGAATTTAGCTCTATAATAAAAGATTTTTAAAAAACATAAGAAAATTTAAGGCGGAAAAATGGCTAAAATAATGAAAACTATGGACGGAAACGAGGCTGCGGCGCACGCGGCTTATGCATTTACGGAGGTTGCGGGCATCTACCCGATCACTCCTAGCTCGCCGATGGCTGATTACACCGATATGTGGGCGGCTCAGGGCAAGAAAAATCTATTCGGCATGCCGGTTAAAGTCGTAGAAATGCAAAGCGAAGGCGGAGCTGCGGGCACCGTACACGGCTCGCTGCAAGTAGGCGCGCTAACTACGACATACACGGCTTCGCAAGGCCTTTTGCTAAAAATCCCGAATATGTACAAAATCGCAGGCCAACTACTACCCGGCGTCATCCACGTGAGCGCGCGCTCTATCGCGGCTCAGGCGCTTTCTATCTTTGGCGATCATCAGGACATTTATGCCTGTCGTCAGACGGGATTTGCTATGCTAGCAAGCGGCTCTGTGCAAGAGGTCATGGATATCGCGGGCGTCGCGCATCTAGCGGCGATCAAGGGTCGCGTGCCGTTTTTGCACTTTTTCGACGGATTTCGCACGAGCCACGAGATACAAAAGATCGAGGTGCTTGACTATGCGCACTTTGATAGGCTTCTTGACCGTGAGGCGCTGCAAAAATTTAGAGACGAGGCGCTAAGCCCCGAAAGTCCGAAGACTCGCGGCACGGCTCAAAACGACGACATCTACTTCCAGACGCGCGAGCTAGCTAACCGCTACTACGACGCGGTGCCTGATATCGTGGCCGAGTATCTAAAAGAAATTTCAAAAATCACGGGACGCGATTATAGACCGTTTAATTATTACGGCGATCCGCATGCTACGCGCGTCGTGGTCGCGATGGGCTCGGTCACGCAAACTCTAGAAGAGGTCGTCGATCACCTGCGCGCAAAGGGCGAAAAAGTAGGCGTGCTAAAAGTGCATCTATATCGTCCGTTTAGCCTAAAATACCTCTTTGACGTGATGCCTGAGACGGTAGAAAAGATCGCCGTACTAGACCGCACGAAAGAGCCGGGAAGCCTCGGCGAGCCGCTATATCTGGACGTCAAGGCGGCGTTTTACGGACGCAAAAATCAGCCCGTGATCGTGGGCGGTCGCTACGGCCTAAGCTCAAAAGACGTCGATCCTGCTCAGATGCTAGCGGTCTTTGAAAACTTAAATTTAGAGGGGCCTAAAAACGGCTTTACCGTCGGTATCGAGGACGACGTGACCTTCACCTCGCTAAAAGTCGGCGAGAAAATTTCGCTAAGCGACGCAAGCGTGAAAGAGTGCCTATTTTACGGTCTTGGCGCGGACGGTACCGTGGGAGCGAATAAAAACTCCATCAAAATCATCGGCGATAAAACCGAGCTTTACGCGCAGGCGTATTTTGCCTACGATAGCAAAAAATCAGGCGGCTATACGCGCTCGCACCTGCGTTTCGGTAAAAACCCGATCCGCTCGACCTACCTCGTCTCAAATCCGCACTTTGTAGCCTGCTCTGTCGCGGCGTATCTTGAAATTTACGACGTCATAGACGGTATCCGCGAGGGCGGGACGTTCCTGCTAAACTCGATCTGGGATGCCGAGCAGACGGTCGCTAAACTCCCAAATAAAGTAAAGAAAATTTTGGCCGCTAAGAAGGTAAATTTCTACATCATCAACGCCACGAAGCTAGCTCGCGAGATCGGGCTGAAAAACCGCACGAACACCATCATGCAGTCGGCATTTTTCAAACTCGCGAACATCATACCGTTTGCCGACGCGCAAAAATACATGAAAGAGTACGCGCACAAAGCCTACGCCAAAAAGGGCGAAGCGATCGTGGAGATGAACTACAAGGCCATCGACATGGGCGCGGACGGACTGGTTAAGGTCGCGGTCGATCCTAGCTGGGCAAATTTGACGGATGACGCCGCTAACGAGGAGAAATACGTCGGCGACGAATTTATAGAAAAAATCGTTAAGCCTATCAACGCCGCTAGGGGCGACAGCCTGCCTGTTTCGGCGTTTGTTGGCTTTGAAGACGGACACTTTAAATCAGGCACCACGGCCTACGAAAAACGCGGTATCGGCGTGATGGTACCGAAGTGGATCGAGGAAAACTGTATCCAGTGTAACCAGTG
>NZ_CALHXD010000073.1 GCF_938040115.1 uncultured Campylobacter sp.
TTTGCCAGCTGCGCCTCGTCCACGCGGTAGTGCCTGCGGTTTATCTCGCGGGCGATCGTCGGAGTGAGAAAGCCCGCAACCGCAAGCGCGCAAAAAACCGAAAGCATGACGACCAGATATGCGCCGACCGCGTAAAATATCGCGCCGATGAGCCATTTTGCGATGCCTAGGCTGAGGATTTTAGCCGCTATCGGATACTCGGCCAGCGCGCCTGAGTCGCCCGATACGGCCGCGTTTAGCGTCTCGTATAGCTCGCGGCCGCCAAACATTGCGATCGCTGCGATGATTAGCGCGGAAAAAACGAGCGGCAAGATAGAGAGCGCGATAAATTTGGGCGTGAAAAGGTCCTTTATCGAAAGGCGTAAAATATCAGTGAACAATGAATCTCCATTTGTTTAAATTTATGCCGTTTTGCGGCGAAAGGGGCGTTTGGGCACGTCGGCTTTTCTAAATTTGACGCACATTTTTTGCTTGATGTAAGCGGCGCGGCGAATACTTTTAGCGGCACACAAATTTAACGTACGCATAGACTTCGCGGCTAAATTTGACCGATTTAAAATAGGCTGCAAATTTAGTTAAATTTATCAAATTTGACCCGCTTTTTGTGGCGCTAGACTTGCATGCGGCGTAAATTTTTGCCGGCTAAACGGCAGGTTTTTTCAAGCACAGCTAAACCGTGCCCAAATTTAACCGCCCGCAACTTAAACTGCCTGGCGGCGAGTTAAATTTGCTAAATTTAACGATCCAAGCGCAAATTTAGCCCGCAAAGCCGTCAAATTTTATTTTACCGCCTTGTACTCGGCCTCTAGCGCGGCGTAGATATCATCCACGCTTTTTAGCCCGCGAGCTAGAATCTCGTTCATCACGGCGTTATCTTCTTTGCCGTTCCAGACCTTTTTATACGCACCCTCTTTGTAGCCGTGATCTTGGCGGAAGCGATTTAGCACGTTTTTACCTACGTAGCACTCGTAAAGCGAGCTAAGATTTACGCCGCATTTTAGGCTCATCGAGAAGTAAATTTTAAGCAGGTCAAAGAGCGAATACTCAAAGCCGGAGCACTTGTTTATGAGCATTTCGACGTCGTTTATGATCTCGTAGATGTTTTCATCAGCGACGTTAAACGGCTCGCGGCAAAACGCATCAAAGCCGCTGCTAGCGCAGATGTCGCTTGAGAGCTTTGCGATATCGCCGAGGTTATTTAGCTTGTACTGCTCGAGCATCAAGCTCA
>NZ_CALHXD010000074.1 GCF_938040115.1 uncultured Campylobacter sp.
AGATGATTTTTGGGGTTTTGAAGTTAAAATTTGACGAAGATAAGGCATGTAGCCTATCGAGTCAAATTTTAACAAAATCCGCAAAAAGCGCTCAAAAGACAAGCCGAAAAAAGGAGAAAAAGTGAAAAAAGCGGTTTGCATAATGAGCGGCGGCATGGACAGCACCCTGTGCGCCGTCCTCGCTAAACGCGCAGGCTATGAGATCATCGCGCTGCATTTTGACTACGGACAGCGAACGATGGAGCGCGAAAAGCTAGCGTTTGAGCAGATCTGCGAGCGCATCGGCGCGCTAAAAAAGGTAAATTTAGACGCTAGTTTCATAGCAAGTATCGGCGGCAACGCACTAACGGACGAGAGCCTAGCCATCCGCAAAGACGGCGCCAAACCAGACACCCCTAGCACCTACGTGCCGTTTCGCAACGGTATCTTTATCTCTATCGCCGCCGCACTAGCCGAAAAAGAGGGCGCGCAGGCGCTTTACATCGGCATCGTCGAAGAGGACGGCTCGGGCTACCCTGACTGCACGGCGGACTTTATCGCCAAGATAGAAAGCGCCGTAAACGCCGGCACCTCAAAGGGTTTTAGTCTACAAATCGTCACGCCGCTGGTAAATTTAAGCAAGGCCTACATCGTGCGCAAGTCGCTCGAGGCTGGCTCGCCGCTAGAGCTAACCTGGAGCTGCTACGAGCGCGAAGAAGAGGCTTGCGGCAAATGCGATAGCTGCCGTCTGAGACTGCGAGGGTTTGAGCTTGCGGGCGAAAAAGATAGGATAAAATACGTAAATTTGAATTAAAATTTCTAAAAATCGGCATAGCCCATCCGCAAATTTAATGCGAAATAAATTTATCCGCCAAAACGCGGCAACCGTCATGCCGCCGTTTTTTATTTAGCAAATTTGATCGCTGTGGCGGTTTTACGAATTTTAGACGTAAGGTGTTTTTGACAATATCCACTTTTAAGGACGGAAAACAAAACGCCTACTTTAAATTTCTCTCGCATCTGTGCCGATACTCCAGCCGCCTGCGCAAAGCGACCGCGGCACGCCTCGTAGGGAAGCACTATTTGGACGCTTTACTTAAAAACTCGCAAGACAAGCTCTACTAATTTACGCATTTTTCCTTTAAATTTATCGGTAAATTTGCGGCTAGTAAGCAAATGGTTTAAAAATTAGATCAAATTTGTAGCAGATAAAGGCGAAAATACGCGCTAAATTTGAGATTATTATAAAATTTCGCCGAACAAATCAGGCTCGGGCGAGCTCAAATTTAACATCGCTTCAAGCTCCTCTTTTTGGCATTTAACGAGCGCGTAGTGAAAATTTGAAAGATTTTTTAGCTCGGCAAGCTCCTTAAATCTCATCGTAGCGGCCGCACTTCCAGCAAAATCCTCCGGCACGCAGATCTCGATACCGCCGCTAAAATTTCGCGCTAGAAACGCCGCCTCCATATCAAAAAGCTCGTCGTCGCACTCAGCGATCAAGGCTTGAGAGCTCGCGCCAAAAGGTACGACGTGAAAATTTTTATTTATAAAAATAGGCTCAAAGTGCCCCAAATTTCGCGTGTCGCCGAGCTTAAAAGAAAAGCCAGCGCGGATCAGATACTTTAAAAGGCCGCACAGATAGTGCGTGAAAACTTTTGGGAAATTTAAGTTTGGATAGTAAACGCCCTCGCAAACGACGCTCGAGGCAAACAGCGAGCCGCCCTGCGCACAAACCGCGTCTACGTCGCTAAAAACGGTGTCATATAGCGGCGCGATCTTGGATAAAATTTTAAGATCGTCCGTGAAAAATAGATCTCCCACGCCCGCTTTCATTATCTTTATAAAAAGTCGCATCGCATCCTCAGGCAGCAAGCTAGCCGCGTTGCCTGCGACATTTTTGCCCAGACTCATACGCGCAAGCAAGGCTTTTTGCACGGGATTAACGGAGCAAAATTTGAGATTTTTATAGCTAGCCTCAAAGCGCATTAGCCGCATCAGCGCGGCGCTGAGGCTATCGACCTTTATAAAGGCGACCTCGGGATCGATGACTTCGCATCTTTGCTCGACGAGCACAGCATAGGCGCCGTTTGCGACGGCCGCGGCTATCTCGTCCGCGCCTGTGCCAAGCCCGATGTAGGCGTAGCCTTGGCGCACGTTTTTACTCTCAAACGCAAAGCCCTCCACGGCGCTAACACTTGGTTTATTTAGCGCTTCGCCGTTGATGAGGCGCCTTAGGTTTTCGATATTCACGCGGTTTTAGCCTATTTCCGAGCCGTTTTTGACCGCAGCCATAGGCGCGATGAGACATAGCGACCCGTCCTCGGCGCTAAGGATCATTCCCTCGGATATATGGCCAAAAATTTTAGCCGGTTTTAGGTTTGCCAGCACGCAGACTTGCTTGCCGACGAGACCCTCAGGAGCGTAAAATTTGGCAATCCCCGATAAAATTTGACGCGGTTGCTCTTCGCCCAGATCGATCTTAAATTTGAGCAGCTTCTCGCTGCCTTCGATATTTGAGCACTCAAGCACGGTGCCTACTTTTATGACGCATTTTTTAAAGTCGTCGATTTTTATTTTCGCGTCCGATTTTTCTTGCGGCGCGGCGACGGTTTTGGCCGGTTCGCTCACGCTCGGTACCGCAGTCGCCATCAGCTCTTTTTCGATTTTTGGGAAAAGCGGCTGCGTTTTTTGCGCTTTAAAGTTCAAAATTTCGTTGTTTAAGATGATTTTTTCATAAGTTGCGGTCGAGATCTCAAAACCTAGCGTATGCGCGATCTTTTCGCAGGTTTTTGGCATCGCAGGGCTTAGCAGTACGGCCACGCGAGCTAGCAGGTTCGCACACAGCGACACGAGCGCGTTTGCTTCATCTTTTTTGCCGTTTTTGATTAGATTCCACGGCTCAAATTTAGCTATCGAAGCGTTTGCGAGCGTTAGCGCCTTAAAGAGCTCCTCAAGATAGCGGTTCGTGGCGAAACTCTCTAAATTTTTGATAGCGTTTTGCAGATATTCATTGCCGCTATCTAAAACCTCGCCGTAAAATTTGCGTAAATTTTCGCCCTTTATCTCAAAGTCCGAGTATTTTTCGCTCATGCCGACTATACGGCTTAAAAGATTGCCCAAATCATTGCTAAGCTCGGAGTTTATGCGCTCGATCATAGCCTTTTGCGAAAAGTCGCCGTCCTGACCAAACGGCACTTCACGCAGCATAAAATAGCGGAAATTTTCCAGTCCGTACGCGTCTGCGACCTCGCTTGGGTTGATGACGTTGCCTTTGCTTTTACTCATCTTTTCGCCGTCTCTCGTCCACCAGCCGTGAGCGGCGACGCAGCGAGGCAGCGGCAGATCAAGACTCATCAAAAACGCCGGCCAGTAAACTGCGTGAAAGCGCAAAATATCCTTACCCACGATATGCGTAGCGCCCTTCCAGTAGTGCATCTTATCATCGCCGAGCGTGTAGCCAAGCGTGCTAAGGTAGTTTATGAGCGCATCCAGCCAGACGTACATCACGTGCTTTGGCTCGTTTAGGCTCGCGGGCAGTTTGATGCCCCACTCAAAGCTCGTGCGCGTTATCGAGAGGTCGCGCAGGCCGCCTTTTACGAAACTAACGACCTCATTTTTCTTGCCGCGCGGCACGATACAGTCCTCGTTCTCCTCATACCATTTTAGTAGCGCGTCTTGGTATTTTGAAAGTTTGAAAAAATAGCTCTCCTCTTTTACCAAATTCGTCGGCCTGCCGCAGTCCGGACACCTCTCGTCCTCCAAAAGCTGCGTCTGCGTAAAAAAGCTCTCGCAGCTAACGCAGTAGTACCCCTCGTATTCGCCCTTGTAGATGTCGCCTTTTTGATACATTTTAAGAAATGCATTTTGCGCCGTGAGCTTATGATAGTCGTCTGTCGTGCGGATAAAATGGTCGTAGCTGATCTCAAATTTATCCCACAACTCCCTAAATTTCGCGCTTATCTCGTCAGCGTAGGCTTGCGGCGTGTAGCCCTTTTTTGCGGCGGCTTGCTCGATCTTTTGCCCGTGCTCGTCGGTACCCGTCATAAAGTACGTATCATCGCCCTTTAGCCTCGCAAATCTCGCTACCGTATCTGCGATCACGGTCGTGTAGGCGTGTCCGATGTGCGGCACGTCGTTTACGTAATAAATCGGAGTCGTAATATAAGTCGTGTTCATATCTTTCCTTTTTAAATTTAAAAATCAAATCCGCCGCCGTCGCCTTTAGACATCGAGCTATATACGGCATCTACGTAGTTTTTGCGGGTTTTGCACTCAAACATCGCCTCGCAAGCAAAGCACGAGCTTAGCCCTTTTTCGCTCTGACAGGCTTGTAAAATTTCTCTTTGGCGATCAAGCTCCAGCTCAAATTCGTCTTTTTGAGTTACATCCGCTGCATGCTCGCTCATTTCGCGTTTCCATAAAATTTATGCAGTAAATTTATCTCGTTTTTGGAGCCGAAAAAGCAAGGCGTGGTTTGGTGGATTTTTTCCACTTTCATATCAAAAAGCGTTGCCGAGTATCCGTCGCTAGTCGCCCCGCCCGCGCGCTCGTAGATGAAGGCAAACGGCAGCACCTCAAATAGCGCTCTTAGCTTGCCCTTTGGCGCGTCGCTCGTGGCAGGATAACTAAACAGCCCGCCGCCTTTTAGTAAAATTTGATGCAGGTCGCTCACCATGGCGCCTGAGTATCTGAGGCGATATCCCTGTAAAAACAGCTCGCGGATAAATTTAGCGTGAGTTTCGCTCCAGCCCTTTTGCGTCGCGCCCGTAGCGTTTAGCTTGCCTTTTTGCGCGAGCGCTAGATTTTTGATAAATTTAAACTCGCCGTCCCTGCCCAGGCGGTAAAGCGCGGGAGCCGTCCCCTCCTCACAAATCACGAGCTCTAGGCGCGGGCCGTAAACGACGTAGGCGGCGGCTTTTAGATTTTGCGGAGTTAGCTCGTTTTCGTAAATGCCAAAAATCGAGCCGATAGAAAAATTTACATCCACTAGGCTAGAGCCGTCTAGCGGATCGTAGGCAACGATAAATTTCGCGTCCTCGTTTAGCGCCAGCATATCCTCTTTTTCTTCGCTAACGAGCGCTTTTACGCAGGCTAAATTTGCAAATTCGGCCGTGATGATCTCGTCGCTCCTCACGTCTAGTTTTAGCTGCGTGTCGCCCGTGGCGTTAGCGTGACCCGTATAGCCTAGATCGGCGTATTTTATCTCTTCGCCGATTTTTACGGCGATCTTTTTAATCGTTTCGAAAATTTCGTTCATTTTAACACCTTTGCGTTTTTTAGTATCCACTCGCAGATAGCCTGCGTATCGTCTAGATCAAAGTTTGGCTTATCTATGACGTAGTCTCTTTTGTAGCTTGCGATCGCGTTTGAAAAGCTAAGATAATCCTCGTTTATCTCGTCCTTAAACACGCTAATGCGCGGTAGCGGCAGGGTCTTTAGCCCCTCAACTAGTAGCAAATCAAACTCGCCAGCCATCATTACGACATCCTCCACGCTCTTGCTCTCCTGCGAGAAAAAGGTCGTGCGCGTCGGGCTCATGACTGCGACCTCGGCGCCTATTTGGCTAAATTTGTAGCTATCCTTGCCCTCGACGTCAAACCTCGCCTTGTCGCCCGGGTCGTGCTTGATGATCACGACTTTTAGCCCGTCATCGATAAATTTTTTGGCGACCTTTAAAATAAGCGTAGTTTTGCCGCTATTTGAAGGTCCGGAAAACGCCATCGCCGCTTTTTTCATTTTTCTCCGAATTTTTGAAATTTACGCGGATTATAGCAAATTTAGGCTTTTTAAAAGCAAAATTTATCTAAAATAGCACCAAATTTAAAGAGGTATTAAAATGAAAAAGAGCGTATTTTTTTTAAGTTTTATTTTGGCGTTAGCTGGCTGTGCGGATAAAAAATATATCCACGAACCATTAAAAAACGAGCTTTTAGCCTACACTAGCAAATCTGAAATCATAGATGCCAAGACGAATATCCTAATCGTAGCAACCTATCTAAATCCGATCTATAGCGAGCTAATCGATGAACAAAAAAGAGAGAAATTCGTCGTGGCCGTGCATCCCAAAGAAGCTAAAATTTTAGACGAGAGCTTTAGCGCAAACGGCTCGCAGCGAGGCATCATGGTTAGACGCCTGACCGCCAACGATCCGCTTTTAGAAAAAGTGAGCTTTGAGGTGCCGTGGGCTCAGTATTTTGAGGTCAGCACCCCAGAGATCAAAAGCGATAGAATCAATATTAATTTCGAAATTTATCCGTCAAAGCAGGTTTCTTTGAGCTTTCAAAAAGTGTCGAAATCGATGTACTGGAACGGAGAAGCTTTAGGTAAATAACATAGTTTGCTAGTACCTTTTTGCCGTAGTCGCGGCTCTCGGCGAAGGGTACTAGCTCCATGGATAAAAACGGCTCGTATTTTCCTTCGTTAAAAAGGTCGCCTCGCTGAAGCATCTTTTTAGTAAAGCCGATACCGCCGTTATACGCGTAAGCTACAAAAAGCGGATGATAGAGGTATTTCTCCAAATAATTTAAGTGATGATCCGCAAATTTTAACGCAAGACGCGGGTCAAACATATCGTCTTGGTCGAAATTTGGGATCGCAAGCTCTTTTTTGCCTATATGATTAGCTAAAAACGGCATAAACTGCATCATACCAAGCGCGTAAGAGGTCGAGATGACGGCGGGGATAAAGCGGCTTTCTTGCCTACCGATCGCGTAAAGAAGCGCTTTTCTAGTCGCGTTTACGTCCTCTAGCTCATCAGCAAACGGCATAACGAAGTAGCTATCCTTGTAGCCGCTTGCCTTTTCCATCAGGTAGGCATACTGGCCTAGCGTCTCTTTGGTATTAAAGGTTTTAGAGTGCTTTGCTGCGTCCTCGGCACTCATCTCTTTTATCATTTTAAACGTCTTTTGCCACAAAAACGGGTCTTTTATGTCATAGCCCTCTACCTTTTCTTTCGTAGGCGTCGGCGAGACGATGTTTGCGGCAGCACTTGCGCCCGTTAGTTCGTTTGCATAAAGCGTATAGATATTTACGTCGCGGCTTTGATTTAGCTTATCAAGATAGCTTTTATCTTTACTTAGCAGATATAGCCAAAATACCGCGTTATCCTTGCGGTCTTGTCTATCAAAGGCAGCCTGCGCTCTAGTAAAAAACCTCGCCGCGTCCTTTGGCGAATTTAACAAAACCGCGTTTATGCCGAGTATAAAGGCGTCCTTGCCCGCAAGCTCTGTTTCTTTTATCGCTAGAAAATTTTGTCTAAATTTAGCCGATTTTTTATCGATTATCAAATCGTTTGCTAGAGCGTGAAACTCCTTTTTCGTCGCGAGCGAATTTATAAAATTTGCGTCAAATATCTTGTCAAATTTATCCTTGTGCGAGGACTGGTTAAAATAAACCAAAAACGCGTCCGTATCGTTAAATTTGGCAAATTCGTCCTCGGGGTGCTTCTCGTTTAGCGCGCTCAAGCGGTGGTAAATAATCGGATCGGAGTCTTTAAATTTATCCGCCAGCTTTTGCCTCATTTCCTTTTTTAGCTTCATCATAAAAGGCACTCTGAGGCGCTGTTTTTGGCAGGTTACGTTGGCGTCCAGGATATTTTTCGCGCTTACGCCGTCGCACTCGCTTTTTGCTTTTTTGGACGGCAAAATCTCAGCCAGTTTCTTTGCCAGTACGCCCGCTCGGCGAAAGACGTCTTTGTTTAAAATCTGCGCTTGCTCCTTAGTGTAGTCGCCTTCGGTTAAAAGACGGTAAAAGTAGTAATCCTTAGCCAGCCCCTTAGGCTCGTCTTTTATCTCCTCAAAACTCTTAACTCCGCCAAACGCCGCCGCCGCAAAAATCACGGGCAGGATAAATTTAAGCAGCGTACGCAAACATAGGCCTTACGAAAAATTGATCTATAGACTGAAGCGCCAAAAGCACGATAATAGGCGCTAGATCTATACCGCCAAAAACCGTCGGTATCACGCGGCGGATAGCGGCATAGACGGGCTCGGTGAGGCGGTAGAGCAACTGCACGATAGGGTTATAGGGATCAGGGCGCACCCAGCTTATGATCGCTGCGCCTATGATGATCCACGTGTAGGCGCTGATAACGATATGCAAGATACTGCCGACTGCTTCTAAAAATACCGAAAATATCATCGTAAAATTTCCTTTAGATACGGTTTGATGAGCGGATATAGCTCGCTAAGCTCAGGGCCGTGTTCGGCGCCCGTGAGCAAAATCCTAAGCGGCATAAAAAAGCCTTTGCCTTTTAGGCCAGTCGCGTCCATGAGAGCTTTTTTTAACTCGTTAAATTCATCAAATTCGCTCAAATTTAGCGAATTTACAGCGGCTTTTATAGCCTCGCAACCCGCCTTAAACTCATCTGGGATAAATTTGGTCGCGAAAATAGCATCGACCTTAGTTTTTATCTCGGTTAGCAGGCTGCTTTCTTGAGTGTAAAATCTAGCTATCGCGGCAAATTCTGGCTTTATACCCATTAGCGCGGCTAGTCTTGCGTCGCTTGCTCTTTTGATGTGTTCGCGGTTGATGTGCTCAAGCTGCTTGACGTCAAATTTGGCCGGAGACGCCGAAACCTTCGAGATATCAAACCACTGCGCCGCCTCCTCGATCGTAAAGATTTCAACCGGCGCCTTGTAGCCTAGCGAGACGATGTAGTTTGCGATGGCTTCGGGCATAAAGCCTTGCGAGAGCAGCCACTTTACGCTACTTTCGTTCTCGCGTTTGCTCATTTTTTTGCCCTCGACGTTTAGGATGATAGGCAGGTGGGCGTAGTTTATCTTTTGCGTGTAGCCTAGTCCTTCGCGGATGAGGTCTTGTTTTGGCGTGTTGCTGACGTGATCCTCGCCGCGGATGACGAAGGTGACGCCTTCTAGCATATCATCGACCGCGCAGGCGAAGTTATAAGTCGGCGTAAAATCGGCTCGCATAATCACAAAGCTATCGACGTTTTCGGGCTCGAAGCTGATTTCGCCCTTTATCGCGTCTTTAAATTTCATCGTGCCTAGCGGCTTTTTCATGCGCACGACGAAAGGCTTTTGGTTATTTAGCACTTCGTTGTCGCTTAGGTGCTCGCACGTCCCGTCGTAGCGGTAGGCTTCGCCTCTAGCCTTGGCGGCTTCTTTTTTGGCTTCAAGCTCGCTTTCGGTGCAAAAGCACGAAAACGCCTTTTTATCTATCAAAAGCTTTGCCGCAAACTCGCGGTGAAATTTCAAATTTTTACTTTGATAATAAAGCGTGTCCCATTTGATACCGAAAAGCTCTAAAATTTCTAAAATTTCCTTGTCTTTTCCGGGGATATTGCGCTCCTTGTCGGTATCCTCGATGCGGATGATAAAGCCGCTTTTATCCTGGAGCGAACAGACGTAGTTTAGGATCGCAACCCTTAAATTTCCCAGATGCATATCGCCTGTAGGCGACGGCGCAAAACGATACATTTTTATTTCCTTATTGATTTTTGGGGCGATTATAGCATTTTTGGCATTTAACCTCGCTTTTTTATCTTTTGTGAAGCTAAAATAAATATAATTGATATCTAATTTTAAAATTTAAAGGAAAAAGATGAGTTTCATCAAGGAATTTAAAGAATTCGCAATGCGCGGCAACGTCATCGACATGGCCGTGGGCGTCGTGATCGGAGGGGCTTTCGGCAAGATCGTTAGCTCACTGGTTGGTGACGTTATCATGCCAATCGTAGGCGTACTAACCGGCGGCGTAAATTTTACGGATTTAAAATTTACGCTAAAAGACGCAGTCGGCGATACGGCTGCCGTAACCGTAAACTACGGCTCGTTTATAC
>NZ_CALHXD010000075.1 GCF_938040115.1 uncultured Campylobacter sp.
AAATTCTCTTTTTTTATCCCTTTAAATTTAGATAATCTATGCTTGGCATATCCCCAGAATTTTTATATACCATTTATCTGAGTATAAACTCTGCTGTCTCTTTTAAGCATACCGAATACCAGGGTTTTATTTGCTATGCTTCTGTCTCTTTTGCCTCTAGGGCTTTCAAAAAAATCAAAAAACTAAAAATAGGAGGAAAATTTGATAGATGGTGTCCCCGACAGGATTCGAACCTGTGGCCTCAAAATTAGGAATTTTGCGCTCTATCCTACTGAGCTACGAGGACAAAATCGGCAATTTAATCGCCGATAATATTCATAACATCGTCTAGTTTTTTGTGAAGATCTTTGTCGTTGATGGGCTTTGTCATAAAGTCATAAGCACCCTTATTTAAAGCCTCTCGTTTAGCGGTCTCGTCCGTCGTAAGGACAATGACGGGGATATGAGCTATACTTTCTCTAGCGTGAAGATTATCTAAAAATTCCAGCCCATTCATCACAGGCATTACGATATCTAATAAAATCAAATCAACGGGCTGAACTTCGAGTACGGCAAGGGCGTCCAAGCCGTTTTTGGCTTGGAGTATGGTTTGGAATTTGCCGTATTTTTTTAGCATAACTTCAAGTAGCTTTAAATTTATAGCGTCGTCATCAACCGTTAAAACTTTCAAATCTCTCATTTAAGACCTCATCCTTATATATATTTTTGTGCGAGTTTCTCAAGACCCGACTTGGTGATATTGTAACTAGCGACTTCGCTAAATAGTGGATTTTCATCGTTGTCGTTAGAAAACAGAACTAGCTTGGTCGCAGACGCTTTTCGGCGTAAGCTCTCTAACGCCGCTAAGTCTAGCCCCGCTAGCTTTTTATCAATCAAAACAAGCTTATAACTACCCGTAGCCGCCATAGAAATAAGCTGGTCGAAATTGCCCGCAATTTCTACGTCTTTATACTGGTGTTTTAATATGCTGGCAAAAATTTTACTTTCCATAATGTTTGCCTTGCATATAAGTATATCTTTTGTCGGCACGCGCGCACCCTTAGCTTTCACTACGTCATCAGAAACTATGCTTTTTTTAGGAACTAGCTTCATTACCGTCTTTGGCACTTTGACAGTTTTAATGACCGTCTTAGGTACCTGGCGTTTTACAAGCTTTTTAACCAGCTTCTTTGTAGTTCCACCGGCAGGCGCTGCATCAGATCGTTTATCACCGATAAAATTATCTAGCATTTGGGCTAAGATATCCTTTTTGATCGGCTTGGTGCAGTATTCGTCAAGCCCTGCTGCCATAAATTTCTCTCTATCGCCCTTTAGCGCATTGGCAGTAACAGCCACGATCGGGATGTGGCGGAGATTATTCTCGTGCTCGTATTGTTTGATCTGTTTTGTAGACTCGATACCGTCCATAACAGGCATCGAAATATCCATAAATATGAGATCATAGTCGTTATTGGCTTTTCTGGCTTCCAGCGCCAAAAGTCCGTTTTCGACTATCGTCAAATTCATATTAAAGCTATTTAACGTATGCTTCATAAGCTTTTGGTTGATCTCATTATCTTCCGCTATAAGAATTTTAGCGTTATATTTTCTATTGACCAAAGGTACATTTTCATCGGCAGGATTTCGCTCTACCGGCACTTCAACCTCTTCTTCGACTTCGACATCCTCTTCGACCATAATGGTTTCTTCCTGCTGCTCGTCTTCGTATACGGTGACGGGCACCTCGACCATCTCCTCTTCCTCAGGTTGTGGGATAACTACCGGTTCGACTTTTACGCTAACAGGCTCGATCTCTGGCTCTTCGACATGGACATTTTGAGTAGCAGGCTCTACCTTTGGAATAGACACCGACTCCGGCTCAATACTCGGCTCTTCGGCAGGCATATTTTGAGCTGCTGGTTCTACTACTGGCGTTACCGGTTCAGACTCGATATTTGAAGGTCCCTGTTTAACCTCTTCAAGTTTTGGCTCTATAGGTTTTAGTTCAGGCTCAATTGCTACCGGCTCTGGCTCAACAGCGATAGGTTCTGGTTCGATTATCTTTTTAGTCGGAATTTCAGGTTCTGAAAGTTTAACATTTGAAATTTCATCTTCATGAGCAGAAACACTTGAAGTATCAGGCCTCGAAGCTTTAGCGATAGGAATTTCAGACTCGGTTTTAACGGCTACCGGAATTTCTTCTTCTACGCTTGGAATTTCAACCTTTTTGGCAGGCTCTTGCACCTTGGCACTCGGTTTGATATCCGAAAGATCGATCTCTATATCAGGAATTTCAATCTCGGCCTTAGGCGTCTCAACCTTAGCCTTTGGAATTTCTATTTTTGTAGGCTCAACCTTTACTTCTTCTTCCTCTTTTTTGATCTTAGGAAGCTCTATTTCGATATCAGAAAGATCGATGCTAGGAGTTTCGGCTTTAGGAGCCTGGGTCTGCGTTGCATGTGTTTTGAGCCCCACAAAATCATCAGGAATTTCCAAAGATATAGGCTCATCGATATCGGTCTGGGCATCCTTTGTACTTGAAGGCTCTACCTTTGGCTTTTCTGTGTGCGGGATTACTATTTCAGGAACATCAATATCGATCTTTGGCGATTCAGGCTCTGTCTTTTCAATCTTAATATCGTTCATAGGCTCGATATCTATAGGCTTAATGACCGGCTCTTCTGCTCTAGGAGCTTCTTTTTTGAGCTCTTGAGCAATACTAGGCTTACTAACAGCCTCCTCTTTATGCGCAGAATGAGCTTCGGCGTCATGCGTACGCCTTCTGCTTTGCAAGATAGCGCGTAACTCATCTGCCGATGAAGCAGTGGCATGTCGTAATTCATCAAGCTTGTTGATAATAGGTCTTTCTTTTACTACCGGCTCTTCCATAATCATTTCATCAAGGGCGATAGGCTTTTCTACCTCGGTATCCAGCTTAATCTCATGCGTCTGTGGAGCAAAATCCGATCTGCTTAGAGCAATTCCGGATTTTGAAATCTTATCTAGCGTCTTAACGAATTTAGTTAAGTTAAAAGGCTCTGTGAGGGTAAAAATTTTAGAATTTGAAATACTAATACTTTGAAGCTCTTTTGGCTTAAGAGTTAAGATCGTAGGCATACTCAATATATCGCTAACCTCGCCGTAATTCTTAAATCTAGTGATAAGAGCATCATATTTGTTATTATTTTGCGCTGAGCGGAACTGCGCGTTCGTATTAAATATCGAAATTTTACCACCTAGCTTGCTGATGTAGTTTTTAACGATATCATTATACATCGTATCGGCGCTATCGGCTAAAAGCGCAAAATTTAGTCCTTTGATACTTTCAAATACTGCGTCCGCATCAGTTTTTTGTGTCTCTTTAAAAGCAAGGGTGAAGTAAAATCTAGTACCCTTTCCTACGGTAGATTTAACCTGAAGCTTACCGCCCATCATCGCTACGTATTTCGACGAAATCGTAAGTCCAAGACCTGTTCCGCCGTATTTGCGTGTGATCGTAGAGTCGGCCTGAGAGAAGGCGTTAAATACATTTGCGAGCTTATCTTCAGAAATTCCAATGCCGGTATCTTCTACGCTAAACGTTACGATCGCCTCTCCCGGAGCTTTGCTAGGCTCCCTTAAAATTTCAACTACGATAGTGCCGTGCTCAGGCGTAAATTTGACCGCATTTGACATGAGATTGATAAGAACCTCTTTGATCTTCGTGATGTCTCCGTATAGGTGGTGCACGAGTGTAGGATCGATGTAGAGCAGGATGTCGATATTTTTCTCCGCGGCTTTTGCGACGTAAATTTCAACGGCGCTTTCAAAGTCTTGGATCGGATTGAATAAAATATCCTCAAGCTCGACCTTATTGCTCTCGATCTTGGAGACATCCAAAATGTTATTAATGATCGTTAGAAGGTTTTCGGACGATTTTTCGATGGTATCAACGTAATCGCGCTTCTCTTCATCCAGATCGGTATTTTTAAGAAGCTCCGTAAAGCCGATGATGCCGTTAAGCGGCGTCCTGATCTCATGCGACATATTGGCTAAAAAGATCGATTTTGCCTTGTTGGCATCCTCCGCAGCGCCCTTTTGATACGCAATCAGATCAAGCGCATCCTCGATAAGCGAATACGCCTTGTTAACACCCTCACTAGTCCTAACGTCGATATGCTCGTGCTGGTTCGTCAAATCGCCGATTCGGCTAAGCACGTTGCCGAGGTCGGTAACGTTCTGTCTTAAACGTCTTGTAATACCCAAGGCAAAAACGACCAAAATAGCCGCTAAAACCCATATACCAAGAGCGATAAATAGGTTTCTTAGCCTTTGCGCTAGGTAAGTATCGGCATGCGTCGCAAGCTCAGCATTGATCTTTTCAGAAATTTCGCTTAACTTTTTATATTTAAGTGTAGTAGAGGCAAACCACTCTTGAAAAGGCACGCTATAATGTCCCTCGTCCGCTTCTTGCTGTAATGTGGCCGAAATTTTAGCAGTCTCTCTTAATGCGTTTTGAAATTCCTCTCCGTCTAGAATTTTTAAAATTGCAGCTCTAGCATCAGATTCCGGCAAGAAGTAGTAATTAGGGAGCGAACTAGATAGGTTGAAGCTAGCCCAAGTCCTTAGCTGCGCCTGATTCATCGCCTTGCTACCGATAATGTATTCGATAATATAGTCACGCTCCGATGCGGTGGCATCCATCGCCTCATAAGTATTAAGCAACGAAACCGTCCAAACGGTGATATTTGAGCTTACAAGACCCTCTCTTAGCACTCGTTGGATTGTTTTTACATCATCATCGAATTTTTGAAAATATGAGCTGAAAAGCTCACCGAAGCTTTTGCTTTGAGCATCGACATCCCTTCTTACCTGCGGAAGTTTGTCTAATAAACCGTCTATATCGGTCTCGGCAGCCAAAAGCTCGTCATTACCGGTGCCGTAAGCAAAAATATCAAAAATGGTCTTTTTTACGACATTTTCTCTGGTATTTTTGCTTTCTTTATACTTTGCAAGCGCATCGTCGGTTTTTTTGCGTTGACCCGATAGAAGGGTTCCCATACCGGGGTTCCCCTCGCTACCCAAAAACGCCGAAGTGATACCGCGCTCTTTATCTACCTGCTCTACTAACGCCGCGAGATTACTATTTTTAGCAATTTGCTGCTGCAAAATTCCCACTCTGGCGTAATCCTGCAAAGAGATAAACAAGAAATATGATGCAAACGCG
>NZ_CALHXD010000076.1 GCF_938040115.1 uncultured Campylobacter sp.
TTTTTGATTTTGCGTAGCGCAAATTTACGCTGCTTCTCGCGCGCCGTAGCTCACAGCGGATGCGTCAGGCAGCACTTTCTAGTTACTTGCTCGATGTACTCTACGCTCAAATTTAACCCGTAAAGCTTGCTTAGGTGTTTGCTCTCGATGATCTCGTCCACGCTGCCGAAAGCCACCTCGCCCCCGCCTTTAACTAACGCCACGTAGCCGCCCAAAAGCACGGCAAAATCGGGATTGTGAGTCGTTAGCACGATGGTGTAGCCTTGCTCTTTTAGCTGCTTAACGGTGCGCAGGAATTTATACTGATTGCCGAAGTCCAGCGCCGAGGTCGGCTCGTCAAACACGATGATCTCGGGCTTTGCAGCCATCGCGCGCGCGATCGAACACATCTGCTTTTGTCCGCCGCTCATCTGAGTGATAAATTTATCCTCAAGGTGCGTGATTTCAAGCTTTGCGGTAAATTCCTTCGCGATCGCCGTGTCCTCCTCGCTAGGCCGCGCAAAAATGCCCAGATGCGCCGCTCGCCCCATCGTGATAAACTCAAGGCCCGTGTAGTCGTACTCGCAGATCTCGCTCTGGGCGACGTAGGCCATGATTTTGGCGCGCTCTTTGTTGCTAAGCTCGGCGCTATTTTTACCGCTGAGCCAAACTTCGCCCGAGTGCGGCGCCTGCGTGCCGCTGATTAGGCTTAGCATGGTCGATTTGCCCGCGCCGTTTCGCCCCAGTATCGTTAGTATCTCGCCCTTGCCGACGCGTAAATTTACGTTTTCTAGCCTACCGGCGCCGTTTGGATAGGCGAAATTTAGATTTTTTACTTCTAACATCACGCGACCTTTTTGTTTCGCCAGAGTACCCAGACGAAAAATATCGTGCCGATAAAGCCCGTAAGTACGCCCAGAGGCACCTCGCTAACGCTGATCGTGCGCGCTAGGGTATCTACAAATAGCAAAAATATCGCGCCCATAAATATACTAGCAGGCAGGCTGCGGGCGTTATTTGCGCCAACCAGCATACGCGCCAGGTGCGGCATCAGCAGCCCTACCCACGCCACGATACCGCTCACGCAGACGCTGCATGCCGTTAGCAGCGTAGCGCAGACGATGATGACGCCGCGCTCGAGCGTTACGTTTACGCCTAGCCTCGCCGCGCTCTCGTCGCCCAGAGATAGCAGGTTTATCCTCCAGCTCATCGCCACGAGTAGCACCGCGCAGGCTATCATCACGGGCGCGATAAATTTGAGATTGCCCGCATCGATCTTAGCTAGACTTCCTAGCTGCCAGTAAACGATGTCTGGTAGCTTGGTCTCTGGGTCGGCGACGTATTTTAAAAAGCCGATAACAGAAGCCATCAGACCGCTAACGATGATACCTGAAAGAACTAACATCAGCGTGCTAGAGCGCCCCATCAGACGCGGTATGGATAGCGTCAT
>NZ_CALHXD010000077.1 GCF_938040115.1 uncultured Campylobacter sp.
CGCGCCTAGATCGCTAAAATAAATAGCATCGTCCGAGTTTAATTTTATAAAAAATCCCAGGTCGCCGTCTTGGCCTATCATATAAAAATTTGGCTCGTAAAGCGCTACTTCGTAGGTTTCGTTTCGCTCGGCTAGAGCTGCGCGCCCGTATAGATACGCACCCGCTCCCGCTTCGTTAAAAACGTCCACGCACTCCTCGCCATCGATACTTTCTAAAAATTTTAGATATAGCGGCGGAAATTTTATCATCGTTTATCCTTGCCTATTACGGCGTTTTTAAATATCGCGACGTCTGCGCCAGTCTCGCTAAGCGCGGCTAGCTCGTTTTGGCTCTCTATGATAACGCAAATTTGAGCGTCAAATAGATAATCCTGCGCCAGCTTTGCCGCCTTGCCGGCTAGCTCGCGGGGCACGACGATAAATTTCGCTCCGGCCGCGTTTGCGACGATGATTTCGTTTAGATTTTCCGCCTCGACGCTAAACTGGGCGCCGAGCTCCTGCGCGCGCTTTATCGCTGCTGCGTCAAATTTAAACAAATTTTGCTTGTCCGCTTCGATCTGCTGGGCATTTTCGCGCCAAAACAGCAGCTCGTACGGCACGAGCTCGTGACCGATCAGTTTCATTTTTTATCCTTTATACAGTCCTCGCAGACATAGCCGCCGCCGCTGATTACGGCGTCTTTTGCCTCTATAAAGGTGCCGCATTTTTTGCATTCGACGAAATTTTGGGCCTCTTTGTCTTCTTTTTTTGCGCCGCCTTTTACGCCTCTTTTGACGCGGGTTTTAAAAAATATCATATAAATCGCGATTAAAACCGCTAAAAAAGCCAAAATTTTAAATAACATCGCCGCCCTTTATAAATACGTAATTTCGGTTGCCGCGCCCGTAAATTTGAGCTTTGAGCCCCTCTAACTCGCTTTGTACGCTGCTTCCTTTGTAGAGTAAAATTTGAGTTTGCGCGTCAAAAAAACCGTCGCAAATCCCAAGTAAATCTTTCGTTTTCATCAGTGCGCGACTCGTGATGAGCTGCGCCGCAAAGGGCTCGCCGTCCTGGATCTTGCAAGATTTTACGCGGACGTTTGCTAAATTTAGCTCGGCCTTGACGTAGCTTAGAAACGCCGATTTTTTCGGGCTTGGTTCAAAGAGATGCCACTCGCATTCCCTTAAAATCATCGCGAGAAATATCGCCGGAAAGCCCGCTCCGCTGCCCACATCAATCGCCGTTTTGGCGTCCAAAATTTGCGGGAAAATTTCAAGCGGAGCTATGCTATCAGCGATCTGCTCGTTTAAATTTTTGTAGTTGGTGAGGCTGTGCACGCGGTTAAATTTAGCCAAAATCTCGCTAAATTTCGCCGTTTGCGCGTCAAAGTCCCGCGGCAGGTCAATTTTCATCTAGCATATGCCCCATCTGCTCTTTTTTCACGCGTAGGTAGTTTTCGTTAAATTTGTTCGCGTGTATGACGATCGGTACGCGAGAGACGATCTGTATGCACTTTAGCCCCGACAGTTTTTTTGGATTATTGGTTAGCAAATTTATCTTTTCGATGCCGAAGTGCTTTAAGATAAAATCCACGATCTCGTACGTGCGCTCGTCGGCCTTAAAGCCTAGCTGGTGGTTTGCCTCGATGGTGTCAAGGCCCTCGTCTTGCAGGTGGTAGGCGTTTACTTTGTTTAGCAGGCCGATATTTCGCCCTTCTTGGCGTAGATAGATCACCATGCCGCCGTGCTCCTCGATGTATTTTAGGCTGGCTTCTAGCTGGTCGCGGCAGTCGCATTTTAGGCTACCGATCGCATCGCCCGTTAGGCACTCGGAGTGGATGCGGACGTTTACGACCTCGCCGAAAGGTTTTTTGTAAATCGCTAAATGTTCTTTCTCGCCCTCCTTAAATGCCTTTATCTCGAATATCCCGAAACGAGAGGGTAAATTTGCCGTATTTGAAAGCTCGATATTCATAAATTTTTAACTCCTATTATGTTACACTAAGCGTAAATTGTAGCGAAGTAAAAGGAAAATTATGTTTAAACGTTTTAGAAGGCTCAGGATAAACCCCGCGATCAGAGAGATGGTGCGCGAAACTAGCGTTTGCGCGAGCGATTTTATCTATCCGCTTTTCGTCGTCGAGGGCAAGGGCGTGAAAAAAGAGATAAGCTCGATGCCGGGCGTCTTTCAGATGAGTTTGGACGAAATTTTAAAAGAGTGCGAAATCGTGCGAAATTTGGGCATAAAAGCGGTTATTTTATTTGGCATACCTAGCCTAAAAGATAGCGTAGGCAGCGATGCTCTGAGCGATGACGGCATCATAGCAACCGCGCTGCGAGCGATAAAGGATAAATTCCCCGATCTAGTCGTGATAACCGATCTTTGCTTTTGCGAGTACACCGATCACGGCCACTGCGGTATCCTAGATCACGTCCATCAGACCGTCGATAACGACGCAACGCTGGAAATTTCCGCTAAACAAGCGCTGATCCACGCTAGAAACGGCGCCGATATGATCGCTCCAAGCGGTATGATGGACGGCATCATCGCTACCTTGCGCGGGGCGCTGGATTTGAGCGGATATGAAAATTTGCCGATTATGGCGTATTCGACCAAATTTGCTTCGGCTTACTACGGGCCTTTTCGCGACGTAGCCGAGAGCGCGCCGAGCTTTGGCGATAGAAAGAGCTACCAGATGGATCCCGCAAACCGCCTAGAAGCCGTGAGCGAGAGCCTGGAGGACGAGGCGCAGGGGGCCGATATCTTGATGGTAAAGCCCGCCCTTGCGTATCTAGACATCATCCGCGATCTGCGCGAAGCGACGAGACTGCCGATCTGCGCGTATAACGTGAGCGGCGAATACGCTCTGCTAAAAGCTGCGGCAAAAGCCGGCGTCATCGACTACGAGCGCGTGATGATGGAGACGCTACTAGGATTTAAGAGGGCAGGGGCGGATTTGATAATCAGCTATCATGCTAAAGAAGCGGCCGCTTTATTAAGAAAATAGCGGCTTGTCTTTTTGAGCGCTTTTGAGAGAGATTTTTGCTTCGTTGTACTAGCAACTGCGAGCAGAGGAAATTTTAAGTCTGCGGCAGACTATTTGTCTAGCCTTGACTTAAAATTTCTGCACAACATTTAAATCCGTCTCTCAATACTTCGCCTTAAATTTTGCAGTCAAATTTTAAAATAAGAGGGAAAAATGCGGCACTTTTTAACGTTAAACGATTTTAGCAAAGACGAAATCATCGAAATTTTAAATTTGGGTTTGCAGATAAAAAAAGAGGCGAAGGCGCGAGATTTTAAACCGTATCTAAAAGATCAAAAACTGGCGATGGTATTTGAAAAAAGCTCGACTAGAACGCGCGTAAGCTTTGACGTGGGGATGAATGAGCTTGGCGGGCATGCGCTGTTTCTTAGCTCGAGCGATATTCAGATCGGGCGCGGCGAACCAATAAAAGACACCGCGCGCGTGATCTCGCGAATGTGCGATCTCATCATGGCTCGCG
>NZ_CALHXD010000078.1 GCF_938040115.1 uncultured Campylobacter sp.
AAATATTTTTTAAATTTACTATGATCTGTATGCCAATCAAATTTTTCTTGCAACTTACAATGACAGTCATATACTTCCACTAAAAATGTTTCGAGCTCTATATAAATGCGATAGTAAGGTATTGGCTCACCTTTTTGCTTTAGACGCGTCGGTATAATATCATAAAGTTCTTGATAAGCTTTTTTTGTTCCACCGCCCTCACTTTCGTTTAGTTTGCATTCAATAATTGTATTTCTTACTATGCCATCGCTCTGATTTCTATCCATATTTTCAGGCTGTATATCATATCCACACTGTTTTAGATAAACATAAAAAACCCTTTGTCCAGCCACCTCTTGCTTGAGCATGGCTGCAACAATAGCCTCTTTGCTTAACCTAAGATAGTTTTCTTTCATGATATTATTTAAAATTTCTTGATTTTTAATTGCGCTCATTTTAATTCCTTTTTTATTAAATTTATAGCTAAAACAGCCCTTTGATAAGCCCTTTTATAACGTCCTTTTTCGCATCGCCCGTGGTGCCGTTTTCGTCGTCCTTGCCGAATTTTTTATCCAAAAATCTATCCAGCTCTTTGACCGCCTTGCCTTTTAGGTAGTCTGAGCCGATCGTGTATTTCGGGTTGTCGCTAGTGCCCGTAACCGTGATGTCGATGTCGGTTTTTTCGTAGTTCATCTTTATCGGTACGTTTACGGCCTTGGTCGCCATATCGTATTTGCCGCTAGTTACCCAGACGCGGCTTCTAGTCGCGTTCATATCGGCGTTAAAGTCGATGAGGTTTTTGTTTATCGTGCCTTTTATTTTGCTGTTTTTATAGATTTCGCTCGTGATGTCGCGCCCCGTGAATGTTCTTACTTGCTCGGTAAAATCGGTCTTTGCGAGCTTACCTTCGTCTACGATGACGTCAAATTTGCCTTTTTGTGAGACGAGATTATAGTCCATCGTCATATCGCCAGTGCCGTCATAGACGTGCGAGAGGCCCAAAAAGTCGGTGAGGCCTTTGGCGGTAAAGCTTTTTAAATTTGCGTTCAGGATATCGTCTTTTAAGACTGCCTTAAGATCGCCGTTAAATAGCCGCGAATTTACGTTCGCGCTTAGCTTTTCGCCCGTTTTAGTCGCGTCGCCGATAACTAGCAAAGGCCCGTAAAGCGGCCTTCCGACCAAAAACTCGATCTCTTTTAACTCCCTTATGCTAAGCTCAAAATCCGCCTTCGCCGAGCCGCTTTCAAGCTCGTAGTCGCCTTTTAGATTTTTTAGCGCGATTAGGTTCTTGTTTGCGTTTGAGACGAGATTTGCTACCGCGTCAAATTTAGCCTTGCCGCCGTTTATAGCGACGTCCGCGTTTGCGTCAAATTTCGTGCCGTTTGGGAAGCGCTTATCTAGCTCCTTTGCTACGACGGCGCTATTTACTATGCCGTTTTTGACGTTAAATTTAGCCGTACCGCTGAGATTTTTCGGATCGAGCCCGCTTAGGTTTACCGTTCCGTCGATCACGGCGTCGGCGTAGTTTGGCAGCGCAGCCAGCGTAAATGCGTCTTTAAGCGAAAGCGCGCTTAAATTTGCCGCGAGTTTTTCGTTTTTGAGGTTTGCGTCTATCTTGCCGCCTAGAGCGTTTGCGTTTAGATCTAGCTCGCTAAGCGCGCCCTTTGCGAGTTTTGCCGCGCCTTTGACGTCCACTTTGCCCGATAGTTTTTTGCCGATTAGCTCTTCAAATTTACCCAGATCATCGATGCCCGCATCAAATTTGACGTCCGCATTTTTGTCGTCCAGTCCGTAAATGCCGCTTAGGCTCTTTAGCTTTAAAAGCTCGGAGTTTAGCGAGGCGTTAAATTTGGCTTTCGAGCTTGCCACGTCGGCGTTTGCGTTTAGTTCAAAAGTTAGAGGTTTGCTTAAATTTATCTCCTTTGCGACCTGTTTTAGCTCTGCCGGATTTAGCCGCGCGTTTTTGGTGGCGAGCTTAACCGAGCCAGAGATATTTTGCGTGTTGTGCACATCGTTTAGCACTGCTTCGCCGCTGATCGTTCCACCGACAAACGCTGGGAAAGCGGCGATTTTAACGAGTTCGTCAAGCTTTAGCGAGCTGATTTTGGCGATTAGCTTGCCGCCGTTTAGCACCGCATCGACGTTACCGCCAAAGCCTTCAATCTTGACGTCGAAGTTTTTTAGCTCGCCAGCCGTAGCGATGACGTTGCCGTTTGCTTTAAACGCGCCGCTAAGCTTTTGCCCCACGACGGGCTCAAATTTGGCCAGATCGTCCACGATGAGCTTGACGTCGCTGCTTAGGGTATTTGAGTTTGGATCGTAGATCGTCTTGTCGCTACCGATCGTCGCTAGCGGCGTGATCACGGCGCTTTTGGCATTTACGATACCATCTTTTACGTCGGCTACGATTTTGCCGTTTGCGGCGAAATTTGACGGCAGAGTGACGTTAAAATCCTTTGCGATTAGCGCGTTATCGGTTTTTACGTCCAAGATATCGATGTTTGCGGTGCCGTTTGGTTTGCCGCCGCTTTCTACGATGTTTGCGACGGCTGAGATTTTACCGCGCGCGTAGATAGGCTGACCTGCTAGTGCTAGAGCTTTTTCGACCTGTAAATTTTTAGCGTCGAGCTTTAAAGAAAGCGGCTTGTAGTCTTTTAAATTTGCGTCGAAGCTAACGTTTGAGCCTAGCATTTGGCCTACTCCGCTAGCGGTGAAATCGCTAAATTTGCCTTTTGCGATGCCTGAGATTTTCATAGCTTCGTTTAGTTTGACGCCCAGGCTTTTTAGATCGCTAACTGCGACGTCGTATTTTAGATCGAGGCTTTGAGAGAAAATAGAAAGCCCGCCGTTTACGTTCGCCGCGATCTCGCCGTTTACGTTAGCTACGATATCTACGCTCGTCGGACGGATCTGAAATTTGTCAAATTTGACATCAAATCCGCTTTTTTCTTTAATGATATTTTCAGCGTAGGGTTTAACCAAGCCGTTGCCAAAATCCGTAAAGGCCGCGACGTAAGCCGCGATAAGCAAAGCAAAAACCAGTCCGAGCAGGGCGCCTAAAATTTTCATCGTCTATCCTTTTAGATTTAGTTTAATTTTATTATGAAACTTGAGCCGATTATACTAAGACTTGTTAAGAATTTTAGCTAATTCATTGACAAATTCTAAAAATTTGACTATAATTTCATCACTCAAAACAAAAGAGTGCTAAAAAAGTAAAATCAAACCATAAAGGATGAATCATGAATTTTCAACCGTTAGGCAAACGAGTCTTAGTCGAGCGTCTCGAGGACGTCAAAACGACCGCTTCGGGCATCATTATACCCGATAATGCAAAAGAAAAACCTTTAAGCGGCAAGGTTTTGGCGGTATCAAGCGAGGTAGAAGGCGTGAGCGTGGGCGATAGCGTAGTTTTCGCAAAATACGGCGGCACCGAGGTCGTGCTTGACGGCAAGACGTATTTGGTTCTAAAAATCGAAGACGTTTTGGGCGTTTTAAAATAATCTAAATTTAAAGGAATAAAGATGGCAAAAGAGATATTTTTTTCAGACGAGGCTAGAAACAAACTATACGAGGGCGTTAGAAAACTAAATGACGCGGTAAAAGTAACGATGGGGCCTCGCGGCAGAAACGTGCTAGTGCAAAAGAGCTTCGGCGCTCCTGCGATCACTAAAGACGGCGTGAGCGTAGCTAAAGAAGTAGAGCTAAAAGACGCTCTAGAAAACATGGGCGCAGGCCTAGTAAAAGAGGTCGCTAGCAAGACAAACGACGAGGCTGGCGACGGTACGACTACGGCTACGGTTTTGGCGCACTCTATCTTTAAAGAGGGCTTAAGAAACATCACCGCAGGCGCAAATCCGGTCGAAGTAAAACGCGGTATGGATAAAGAGGCCGCAGCTATAATCGCCGAGCTAAAAAACCTATCGCGCAAGGTAACTGATAAAAAAGAGATCGCGCAAGTAGCGACCATCTCGGCAAACTCAGACTCTGCTATCGGCGGACTGATCGCTGATGCGATGGAAAAAGTCGGCAAAGACGGCGTCATCACCGTCGAGGAAGCAAAATCTATCCATGACGAGCTAAACGTGGTCGAGGGTATGCAGTTTGACCGCG
>NZ_CALHXD010000079.1 GCF_938040115.1 uncultured Campylobacter sp.
TATCGACGTGGATACATACGCGATCAATGTGCGCCTAAGCGAGGCCGAGATCGCTGAGCGAAGGGCTAAATTTAAACCGCTTGAAAAACCGCTGCCGTACCGCTGGCTGCGAATGTACCGCAAGCTGGTAACGAACGCTAGCAACGGAGCGATTTTGGAGGCGTAGGACTTTATATCTAAGATATTTTGGTCAAAACGCTAGGTTCTCTTTGGTCTAAATACACGCAAAGCGGTAGCAACTAAAGAGAACCGCTTAAAATATTCTCGAAAAAGCGAAATCCGGCGGCAAATGCCGGCCGAAAGTTGCGGTAAAAGATCTCAATGAAAACAAAAAAGATGATTATAGATTTTATATTTTAGAGAAAAATATCGCAAATTAATCTAGCTAAATTTTAATTTTATTTAATAATATCTTAGCTACAATTCTTATTTTTTAGCGTCAAGTTTGACGACCACGTTTTAGGATACCTAGATGACTACCTCATAGATACGCGTTTAATCTCAAATTTTAGTCTCGCGGGGCGAGGAAATTAATACAAAGAAAATTTATGTTTAAAGAATTTAGAACGAAATATCTAACGAATTTCTGGAACGTCGGGCAGGCGATGATTATCTTAGCCATCGTAGCGACCGTGTATTTCGGGATTTTTGGCGGCGGATGGGCGGTGACCGGCGAGATGACGCGCTGGGGCGGCGAGTTTTTGGAGCTTTTCGGGATGGATCTTAGCGGCTACTCCTACTACAAGATCACGAACCTTGACGGCAACCCGCTCACGCGCTTTGAGGGGCTTATGCTAATAGGCATGTTCGTGGGCGCTACGATCGCGGCCTTTATGGCAAACAAAGTCAAATTTCGCCTACCCGCAAGCAAAATTCGCGTTTTTCAAGCTATCGTCGGCGGCTTGCTTTCGGGATTTGGCGCGCGTCTGGCCTTTGGCTGCAACTTGCTTGATTTTTTCACCGGACTGCCGTATTTTTCGCTACATACGTGGCTTTTTGCCGTGTTTATGGTGCTTGGCATCTACGTCGCCGTCAAGGTCGGCAAGCTGCCTATCTTTATGCCTAAAACCGAACTTAAAAACTTCGGCTCAAAAGGCAAAGGCACGACGCACGACAAAGGCCGCGCCGACCGAAATTTCGCCATCGGCGTGATTATCGCGATTTTAGCGATTATCTGGTTTGCGTATCTTTTGATGCAAGCGCCGGCGCTCGATCTAAAAGTCAAAGCCAGCATCTTGCCGCTTGGACTGCTTTTTGGACTGGTTTTTGGTTTTATTATCTCAAAGGGTCAAATTTGCTTTACTTCGTGCTTTCGCGACCTGTTTTTATTCGGCAGGGACGTTGCAACCAAGGGCGCTTTTTACGGCATGATAATCGCCACGCTCATCGTTTTCGTGCTGATGCTAAACGGCTACGTCGGCAAGGTTACGAATTTCTCGCCGGCGGTTGCGATCGGAGCGTTTTTATTCGGCTTTGGTATCGTATTTGCGGGCGGCTGCGAGTGCGGCTGGACGTATAGAGCCACCGAGGGGCAGCTGCACTTTATGATCGTGGGCGTCGCAAACGTCGTAGGAACTATGGTGCTAGCCCTTAGCTATGATCTCATCCCGGCATGGATCAAAGACGGCCCGAAAATCCAGCTTTTAGAGGTATTCGGTCCGCTGGGCGGCTTAGCGGTAAATTTATGTTTATTCGTTTCGGCGCTACTGCTGGTGTTTATCTACAAACGAAATTTCTTCGCCAAAGGAGGCTACTAAGATGCATGAAGACGATTTTGAAATAAGCTATACGCTCGATATCCTAGGCGAGGCTTGCCCTATGCCCGCCGTCGCGACGCTAGAAATCCTACCGAAAATGAAAAGCGGCGAGGTGCTAGAAGTACTTTGCGACTGCCCGCAGGCGATAAACTCGATCCCTTACGACGCGAGAAACAGGGGCTTTGAAGTGCTTAAAATCGAGCAAGACGGTCCGACGCTTAGATTTATCATCAAAAAGCCTTAGTTTAAATTTAGGCGCGGAGCAGGGTTTAGGCGCGCCCTGCTCTATTTTGCTACGGCGGGCGGGTAAGTTTGCCGATTGCAAAGTAAATTTTGCTCGCACGGCCGCATTTTGCTTATCTTGCGCGCTTAAATTTATATTTTGCGTTGCCGTTTTCGCCATACCGAAAATTTACCCGCCGCGCGCGTATTTCGTACTTTTGCGTTTAAATTCGCAACCCGGAAAAACTCGGAGCAAATTTAAAGCGCGAAATTTGAAACCTAAAACCGACTCCGCTTTGCCAAAGCGCCGAAATTTCCCAATTTATCTTGCGGCGGTTAAATTTAAACCGGCGCATTTTCGTATCTTGCTAGCGCCGAATTTAGCCGCAAATTTACTCAAATTTGCTTCGCCAGCTCAAAAATTGCTTTAATATTTTCTTTTGTATAGAGCTTGTCTTTACGCCAGTTTACCGCGTAGTCGTAGGCTAAATTTACCACCTCCTCTAGCGTTTCGCTCTCTATGCCGACGGATTTTAGACTAACCGGAGCTCCGATTTTACTAAGCCACGCTTTAAATGCGGCGATGCCCTCATCAGCTGAGTTTACGCCGAAAATCTCTCTTGCAAAACGCTCGAATGCACTTAAATTTCGGCTCTTGTACCATTTCATCCACGCTGGCATTATGACCGCTAGGCCCGCTCCGTGCGCACAGTTTACGACCGCGCTCATGGCGTGCTCTAGCATGTGGT
>NZ_CALHXD010000080.1 GCF_938040115.1 uncultured Campylobacter sp.
GAGGACGTGTGGAGCAAGGTGTTTAAGGCGAGCGGCGCGCAGTACAAGGAGCCTAGTTTGGTACTTTTTAGGGACGCGGTCTCTAGCGCGTGCGGCACGGCGAGCTCGCAGACGGGGCCTTTTTACTGCCCCGCGGACAAAAAAGTCTATCTGGATCTTAGCTTTTTTGACGAGCTAGAGGCCAAATACAAGGCCGCGGGCGACTTCGCGCAGGCCTACGTGATCGCCCATGAGGTCGGACATCACGTGCAAAATTTACTAGGCACGCTCGGTAAAATAAACGAGCTAAAATCGCGCACCAAAAGCCCTATCGAGCAAAACGCCTTGCAAGTCAAAGTCGAGCTGCAGGCCGACTGCTATGCGGGCGTCTGGGCGCACTACATGGGGCGCTACAAGGTGCTAGAAGACGGCGACATCGAGGAGGCGCTAAACGCCGCTAGCGCGATAGGCGACGATGCGCTGCAGAAAAAATACCAAGGCCGCGTGACGCCAGACTCGTTCACGCACGGCTCGTCAAAACAGCGTATGACGTGGTTTAAAAAGGGATTTGAAGGCGGACAGCCAAGCTCCTGCGCGTTTGAGATCTAAATTTGACTTTTTAGCTCTGGACCCAGTTTGGCGAGCGTAAATTTTTACTCGGGCGTATTTAGATAAATTTAAATGCGGCTTTTTCAGACCTTGTTTGTCGCAAGCAAATTTTAGATTTCCGTGATTTTAAATAAATTTGGGCGCGGCGGTGCCTTTTGTTTTGCAAATTTAAATTTAGCCAAGCAATCGATAAAATCAAAAATGGAGCGAAAATGCAAAGAAGGGACTTCATAAAGGGCGCGGCGACTTGTGCGGCGGGGCTTGCTGTAGGGCTGGATTTGTTTGCCGAGCAGACTAGCAAGACCAATGTGGTAAATTTGACGGACGGCGTAGATCTAAGCGGTGCGAAAAATCTCGGCGAGAGGCTTGCTGCGATGACGCCATATCTCACGCTAAATAATAGAATTTTGATGCCGATCGTCGGACTTAGCGCAGCTAAATTTGATGATTTGAAAGACAAAAATGCGCTGGGGGCGGCTCTAGGCCTAGGCTACCGCCTGATCGATACGGACGGAGACGAGGAGGGTGTAGCAGCTGCATTTGCGGCTAGCGGCTTAGAGCGCGGACAGCTATTTATCCAAAGCGCGCTCGAGGCTCAAAACGGCAATGAAAGCGGCATGATAAAAAGCTTTGAGCGCTCACTAAAAAACTAAATATCGACTACGTCGATCTACTTTTACTGCGCGTAGGGGCGGGCGATGTTAGCCTTGCTTGGGGCGTTTTGCAGCGGCTTTACCGTGAGGGACTTGCGGCGTCGATCGGCATTTGCGATTACCCTGGAGAATTTGGAGTCGAAAATTTAGCCAAAATCGAGCAAGGTAGCGAAGTTAAACCCGCGGTTTATCAGACGCGCTCTAGCTCCTATCTGCGGCGCTTTGCTGCGCGCGGCAAGGTGACCGACCATGACGTGCAAGTACAGCTGCTATATGAGCCCGGCGAAGAGCTAAAAAAGCTCGCGCTTGCGCAAATCAGCGAGAAATACGGTAAAACGCGGATGCAAATCATCTTGCGTTGGCTCGTACAACACGGGGTTTGCGCGGTAGTAAACTCCGATAGCAAGGAGCGATTGCTTGAAAATATCGATATTTTCGGCTTTGAGCTCGCGGACGAGGACGCCGCACAGGTAGAAAAGCTCTGGCGGAGCTAGTAGGTGGACGAGGCCGGTTTTGCGCTCAAATTTACGCGTCTTAAATTCGGCAAGCTTGGGTTGATGGTAAATTTTAAGAGCGTTTTGCTTATTTGCCGAGCTAAATTTGCTGGCTTTAGAGACGTTAAATTTAGCTTTAGCGGTCTTGGCTAAAATTTCGCGAATCGCAGCGAAAAAGCGGACAACAAACCTAAGGAAAATCAATGAAAAACTTGGACTATGAGGCGCTTAAGGCGGAGTGGCAAAAAGAGTGGAACGAAAAGGGCGAGAAATATGCCAAGGCCGTAAACGATATGGTGGCCTTTGCCGAGGTGCACGGCTGGGACGCCTACAAGGGCGAGGATGCGGTCGATGAGCGCGAGGGTATGACGCAGCTTTGCGAGGCGGTTTTTGCGCTACTAAAGGAGGCTAATGAACGGGGCGAAACGGAGAAGTTTAGAGCTGATTTTCCGCCCTCAAACATTATCTTTGAGGGGTGCGAGGATGAAGCGGGCAACGCTGGCGAAAAGGATAAAATAGGAGACAAGCTAGGCAATGTCGATCAAATTTGTGCTTTGCGCAGCGAGAACGTCCTTTTTATCGTCTCGCAAAGCGAG
>NZ_CALHXD010000081.1 GCF_938040115.1 uncultured Campylobacter sp.
AAGCTTTAGCCCGCTTGCAATGAGTGTGCTCGCAACGTGACGGAAAACATCCTCGCCCTCAAAAAATTTGCCCGAAAATAGATTTTTCGCGCCGTTTATAAAGCCGCTGGTTTGGCCGAATTTATTCGCCTCCACTCTGATTAACGCCAAATTTGATAAAATTTGAGACGAATAAATCTGCACTTCATAGGTTTTTGCCAGCGGTTCGAGCAGGATTTTCGCGCTTTCCTCGTCGATATCTACTAGATGAAAGTAGCCGAAATCTCGCTGCGTTTTGATCTCGATAGCAGGCAGTTTTTGGTTCGCGTCGGCCTTTAACAAATTTACGTAAGTTTGATTTAGTTTGATTAAAAAGCCCTCGTCGCTAAATTTTTCAGCTCTGCTGGGAGCTAGCATTTGCGGGGATTTTAGCTCCAAAATATCGCCGCTTAACGTAGCTAAAATTTTAGCCGCGACGGAGCAGTTTTGACTCGACGCGTAGATGCAAAGACTATCGGAGCGCGCGCAAAGATGCTCGATGATAAACGGCAACTCCTTGTCGCTTTTACTAACGAACCTAAACTCGCCAAGCTCGCCGAAATGCCGCTTGTAAGCGCAAAAAATATAATCCAAAAAAGGCGCATTTACGCCGATATCTTCGCCGATGATCAGTAGTGCGTTTTTCACTGTTTTCTCCTTTAAAAAACAAAAACATCTTACATAAATTTAGCTTAAAATAGCGTTTTTTCAGTAGCATTTAATCGCCGTTTGGATAAAATCTACCAATTTTTTACTTCAAGGCGAACCTATGGATTACAAAGATACATTATTGCTTCCAAATACCGAATTTCCCATGCGCGGCAACCTGCCGGAAAACGAACCAAAACGCTTAAAATCGTGGTTCGAGGATAGAAAAATCTACGAAAAAATGAAAGCTAAAAGGCAAAAAGCTGCTAAAAGCTTCACTCTGCACGACGGCCCTCCCTACGCCAACGGTAACATCCACATCGGACACGCGCTAAACAAAACCCTAAAAGACATCATCGCAAAAACGCACTATTTCTTCGGCGAAAACGTGAGATTTACGCCTGGCTGGGACTGCCACGGGCTACCGATCGAGCAGCAAGTCGAGGTAAAACTGGGCGACAAGAAAAAAAGCCTGAGCAAAACGCAAATCCGCGAGCTTTGCCGCGAACACGCTAGAGAATTTATCGACGTGCAAAAAGAGAGCTTTAAACAGCTAGGCATCGCCAGCGACTGGGACGACCCGTATCTGACGATGAAATTTAAATTTGAAGCCGAAATTTACAAAACGCTTTGCAAAGTCGCTAAGCGCGGGCTTTTAGTCGAGCGAAGCAAGCCGGTGTACTGGAGCTGGGCGGCTAGAAGCGCTCTAGCCGAGGCCGAGGTCGAGTACGAGGACAAAGAGGACTACAGCATCTACGTCGCGTTTAAACTAGGCGAAGAAGCTGCGGCAAAAATAGGCGCAAAAGACGCTAGCGCGGTCATCTGGACGACCACGCCTTGGACGCTGCCGGCAAACCAAGCCATCTCGCTAAATCCAAATGAAATTTACGTTTTGACGGCTGAAAATTTGATATTTGCCAAAGAGATGCTTGGCGAACTAGAAAAAGAAGGTCTAACCAAGGGCGAAATTTTAAAAGAATTCGCCTCCGCCGAGCTTGAAAACCTGCACGCGGTAAATCCGCTAAACGGCAGAAAATCGATATTTATCCTAGGCGATCATGTCACGATGGACGGCGGTACCGGCCTAGTACATACCGCTCCGGGACACGGCGAGGACGACTACCACGTGAGCCTAAAATACGGCATCGAAG
>NZ_CALHXD010000082.1 GCF_938040115.1 uncultured Campylobacter sp.
AATAATCAAATGTCAACCGGTCTAAAAATCCAAAATTCTTTCGAGGATAGTAGTGTTTATAACGACGGCATGAGGCTTGATTACGAGGTTGCGACGCTTGAGCAGGTGCAAACGGCGACGTCAAAGGCGCAACACTTTTCAAAAAATACCGATAAGGCTTTGGGTGAATTTAAGCAGCAGCTTGAAACTTTTAAAACGAAGCTAGTTCAGGGTGCAAACGAAATCCACTCGCAAACATCGCGGGAAGCCATCGCAAACGACCTTCAGGGCATCAAAAATCACCTAGTAAACATCGCAAACACCTCGATCAACGGGCAGTTTTTATTCTCTGGAAGCGCTATAAATACAAAACCTGTAAACGGCGATACAAATGAGTATTTCGGCAATGCGCAAACTATGAAAGCTGTAGGCGGAGCTCAGGTAAATTTGACCTACAACCAAAACGGCCATGAGCTATTTTTGGGCAAGGACGGCGACTATAATAAAAAAGTCACCTCCAACACAATGCTAAAAGTGCAAAATTTAGACGACAGAAACAAGACCGTTTATATCGATAGCGAACACAAAATGCGCGATCTAATCGGTTTTAAATATGTAAAAGACGAAAAAACTCTAACCAATCAGGATTTTACCGGAACCGGCGTTAGGCAGTTTCAGGATACGACGTTTTTCTTGCAGGGTAAAAAGCCAAACGGCACTAGCTTTACGAGTAAATTTAAGATGACTTCGGACGCTTCGATAAACGACCTGTTAGAAAAAATCGGCACCGAATACGGCAACACTCCTACTAATAAAGTCGTCGAAGTAACGATAAATAACCAGGGTCAAATCAACGTAAAAGACCTAAGCAAGGGCAATCAGGTTATTGATTTTCACATGATAGCGGCGACGAAAAAAGTGGCAAACGCGGATGCTCTAGCTGGCGGTATAGCTGGAGCTTCTAGTGCGTTTGACACTGTAGATAGCCTAACTAGCGGCGCAAATCCGCTCGAAGCCATGGTGCAGGCAAACCCAGACGACTATGAAATCACTGAATTCGTTAAGAGCAAATACGAAGACTTAGACGGCGCCGTTACAAACGCTTACGACTACGACAAGATAAATTTAAAGCAAGAAGGCAGAAACCTAATAGGCACTGTATCGCAAGTAGAGCGCGGTAGCGGTAAATTTGCCGACGATAACACGACGCTAAGCCAAGTCGTGGGCTCAAAAGAGCTATATCCTGGCGAAAGAGACAAATATGATATAAACGACCAAGCCTTAAAAATGCAGATCAAATCTAAAAGCGGCGGAGATTATAAAGTGGACGTGATTTTCGGTAGCGCCGTACCACCTGCAACATCAGGCAATGCTCAGGTAAGCATAACAAGGCCTGACGGCACCACATACACTACCGAGGTTTGGGATAGTTTTTACAACGACACCACAAACCCGCCGACCACCGAGGGTAGAGAAACGCAGTCAAAAAATATGACTTTTAGGCAGCTAAACGACATCATCGGTATGGTAGCTAGTGACAATGTTCCTGCGGGCGCCGGCGGTAGTGCCCAGGCTGATTATGTCGCCTACAAACAAGCTATAGCAAAATCGCAAGGTAGCGTAGAGGCAAATATGGATCACCGCGGCCGCATAAAAGTAACCGATAAGCAAAACGCCGTAACTCCGATAAAAGTCGGAATTTATGACGAGGTAAATTCCGATCAGTTTTACGGAGATAGCACCGGTGCGACGCCTGCAACCATGCAAGGAGACGGTTCACTATGGAACTTTTCCGCAAACAACGGTATCGAAATAGATAGCCCGAGCGTGGATATTTTTGATGACCTGGATAGGATGATAGAGGCCGTTAGAAGTGGCCAGTACCGCGCCGACAGCGAGAGCGAACATCCGCGCAATTCCGGTATCCAAGGCGCGATCGAGAGGCTAGATCACATCGCCGATCACGTAAATAAAATCCATACTAAAGTGGGCAATCAAACAAACACGCTAACGCAAACCAACACGCATGCTAGCGTCATGGAAGTAAACGTAAAAACCGTCAAGGCCGACATCACGAATGCCGACTACGGCGAGACCTATATGAATCTCATGCAAAAAACGATGTCGTATCAGGCGATGTTGCAGTCCGTGGCTAAGATAAACCAGCTTTCGTTATTAAACTATATGTAAAAACTCGCTATAATCTACCGTTTTATTAAAGTTTCGTTATCAAAGCGGGCGGAGCGAAAATGGGGTCAAATTTGATAAATTCGGCTCTAAAATTCGCTCTCCCGCAAATTTTAAATTTACCGAATTTAAAGGACGCGCCATTTTAAGAGAATCGGTTTTAGTCGTAGTCGTTTGTTTTTTGATATTTTTTGGGATCGCTACCATCGCACCCGCGGCAAATTTCGTCGGGAGCTTCGGCAACGCGATCGGGCTTTGGAATTTCAAGCTTTTTGGCTTTATAGCTTACGTTTATCCGTTTGTTTTTATATTTTTTGCGTATTATATTTACAAATATTTTGACGGCTTTGATGCAAAATTCGCCCAAACCGCGCTTGGAGCGGCGCTGCTTTTTTTAGCGTTTTTGATGTTTCAATCAGGCTCAAACGCTATTTACGGCGGACTAGTCGCAAATAGCGCAAACGAGGCGCTAAAAGACGTTATCGGCGTGATAGGCATGTGGGTTTTTATCGTGATGCTTTTTGTGCTGAGCTTTGGCCTCATCGCGCAAGATAACATCATAGCTATCCTAAAAAAGGCTTTCGTCGAGCCCAGTGCCAATGAAGATAAATTTGAAAACCAAGCCGAGATTAAGCAAAAATCGCAAAAAAAACCTAGACAAATCAAAAAGCCTAAAGCTCAAAGCGAGTCAAATTTGAGCGAGGAAAACGGCGAGAAACTAGAGGATGAAGGCGAGCCGGATCATGAAGACGAAGCGCAGGATGAAGGCGAGTCAAATTTAGAAGAAAAAAACACAACTATAAACGGCGTCGAAATTTTAAATGAAGTCGCCGAAAACAAAAAACTGCTCGAACAAATCGAAAAAGGCAAGGTCGAAAAGCCTAAGGATTTTGCGTTGCCGCCGCTTAAATTTTTAGCCGATCCGCCTAAGAGATCAAACAGCGTAAACGAAGTCGAAATCGATCAAAAGATCTCCGATCTGCTAGATAAGCTGCGTAAATTTAAAATAGACGGCGACGTCGTGCGAACGTACACGGGGCCGATCGTTACGACATTTGAGTTTCGCCCTGCGCCGCACATCAAGGTGAGTAAAATTTTAACCCTGCAAGACGACCTAGCTATGGCTCTGCGCGCTCAGACTATCCGCATCCAGGCGCCGATACCGGGCAAAGATGTCGTAGGTATCGAGGTGCCGAACCAAAATATAGAAACCATCTATCTGAAAGAAATTTTAGATAGCGAAGTTTTCAAAAATTCGAGCAGTCCGCTAACTATCGCGCTGGGCAAGGATATCGTCGGTGCGCCTTTTATCACCGATTTAAAAAAGCTCCCGCATCTACTAATCGCGGGCACGACGGGATCCGGCAAGAGCGTAGGCATAAACGCGATGCTGCTAAGCTTGCTATATCGCAACAGCCCGCAGACGCTGCGCCTGATGATGATAGATCCAAAAATGCTGGAATTTAGCATCTATAACGACATCCCACACCTGCTCACGCCCGTCATCACGCAGGCCAAGCAGGCCATCACCGCGCTATCAAATATGGTCGCCGAGATGGAGCGTCGCTACAAGATCATGAGTCATACGCGTACCAAAAATATCGAAAGCTACAACGAAAAGATGAGAGAAGAAGGTGGCGAGCAGTTCCCATATATCGTCGTGATCATCGACGAGCTAGCCGATCTCATGATGACTAGCGGCAAGGACGTGGAGCTATATATCGGGCGTCTAGCGCAGATGGCGCGCGCTAGCGGCATACATCTCATCGTCGCCACCCAGCGCCCTAGCGTGGACGTCGTGACGGGGCTAATCAAGGCAAATTTGCCTAGCCGTATCAGCTACCGCGTCGGTCAGCGCATCGATAGCAAGGTAATCCTAGATCAAATGGGCGCTGAGAGTCTGCTAGGGCGTGGCGATATGCTATTTACGCCTCCGGGAAGTCCCGGCGTCATCAGGCTGCACGCGCCCTTTGCGAGCGAAAAGGAGATCGACACGATCGTAAATTTCCTAAAAGCGCAGCAAGAGGTGGTCTACGACGAGAGATTTTTAGCCGAGGATGGCGCTAACGGCGGTACGGGTACAGGCTCCGGCGCCATAGCTGGCGAGCTAGACGAGCTATATGAAGAGGCTAAAGAGATCGTGCTAAGCGAGCAAAAAACCTCGATCAGCTACCTCCAAAGACGCCTAAAAATCGGCTACAACCGTGCCGCTACGATCATCGAGCAAATGGAGCAAATGGGCGTGCTAAGCCCGATGAACGCAAAAGGACAGAGGGATATTTTGTAAATTTGCCCGCACAAAGAAGACTAAAATTTGCGAAAAGACGTCAAAATCTTAGCCATAACTTTTATGGTTATTTTGTCTATAGTTGCGTCCGTGACGGCTTTTGTGTATCTTAAAAATTAATGCCAAAGAATTGGGTAAAATAAAAATCCACGTCGTATTTCATATCAAAGGATGTAAAAAGGTAAATTTATTAAACTAAATTCTGTTTGTTTAGAGTAAATTTAATAAATTTAGTATCAACGATACCAAACAAAATTGAGTTTACCAATGAATTTTTAAAGGGTTGAATTTGGAAAAACTAAAAGAAAATTTAAAAAATATCTTTTAAATATTAGTTATATTTATATTTTGACTAATAAAATAATTGACTTATGAATATATTTATTATACAATAGGTAAAGAATATTTTTATTTAGGGGGTATTATTATGAAAAAATTTTTACTTGCTTTTATGTTATTAACTGCTGTATCAGCTGTTGCAGCTAAAAAAGCTCCAGTAGCTAAGGCTCAATATCCAGATGGAACTTACAGAGGAGTTTATATTTCTAATCAAGAAACTCAAGTTGAAGTTCAATTTGATTTAAAAAATGATGTAATTACTAAAGCTGCTTATAGAACTTTACAATATAAAGGACATGACTGGTTAAAAGAAGATGAATATGTAGCTAAAAATGGTGGATATATGAAACTTCTTGAAAGAATTACTAATCAAAAAATTCAAGATGTTATGCCAACTATGTATAACTCTGAAGAAATAGAAAAAGGTGGAGC
>NZ_CALHXD010000083.1 GCF_938040115.1 uncultured Campylobacter sp.
AACTAGAAACCTAACGCCGGGTGAAATAGTGGGGCAAATTTTGTGGATAAAAAGAGAAAACAAAATCCCCTATGAACGCCGCGTAAACGTCGTATACATGGGCATGGGTGAGCCGCTAGATAACCTAGAAAACGTTAGTAAAGCTATAAAAATTTTAAAAGAAAACGACGGGCTAGCTATCGCGCCACGCCGCCAGACCGTTAGCACGAGCGGGTTAGGCAGCCAGATAAAAAAGCTCGGCGAGATGGATCTGGGCGTGCTGTTAGCGATATCTTTGCACGCCGTTACTAACGAGCTTCGCAGCAAGCTAATGCCGATAAATAACGCCTACAAAATCGAGTCCGTTATGGAGGCGGTGAGGGGCTTTCCGATCGATATGCGCAAGCGAGTGATGTTTGAGTACCTCGTCATAAAAGACATGAACGACGGTGTAAAAGACGCCAAAAAGCTCGTTTCACTACTACACGGCATCAAGGCAAAGGTAAATTTGATCTACTTCAACCCACACGAAGGCAGCGAATACGGTCGTCCGAACACAGCCGATATGGAGGCGTTTCAGACATATCTGCGCGATCACGGCGTGACCTGCACTATCAGACAGAGCAAGGGCCTTGACATCAGCGCGGCGTGCGGTCAACTAAAAGAGCGCGACAACCAAATGAGCGGCAAAACGCTAGCCAAGACGGCAAAATGACGCTACTTGATATATCCCAGATAGTTTTCGTTTGCGTTGTGGTTTTTATCGGGCTTGGACTAATTATAAAAACGGCTTTTTATGACAAACGCGACCGATGATATAGCATTTTTAAGAGAGCAAATAGATAGAAATAACGATAACTCGTTTTTCGTTTTGCTCTATGATTTTTGCTATTTCGATAAGAAAGTTTTTAAGAAAATCCTAAAAGTCTGCCTAGAAACCGAGATAGAAGATAAAAATTTAAGGGCCGAAATTTTAGATATTTTACACTTTACGACCTATCTGATGCTCTGTCATCGCGATAAAAAAGATGCGTATAAGATAAAAAACTTCAAAAAAGTCGAGGAAAAATTCGGCGATTATTTTCAAACTATGAGGCAAATCGGTAGAAAATTTATAACACAATAGCGCTAAAGTAAAACCCTAGATTTTATTAATCATGGTTAAATTTTATTTTTAATAAACATACAACACTCCGTCGCCGTAGCTAAATTTATCCCGCTGCCTTACGCTATCGCCCACAAAGGTAACCGGATTATAAGCCTGCTGGGGCTTTGGCGCATTGTACCTCCAACCACAAGGAAGGTAGCCTAAATTTAATATTTTTAGCAAATTTGTATTGAAATCAATGCGGGAATTCGGGCAAATTTTACGTATGCCGTACTCTTGAAATGCGCGCAAAACAATCGGAAGCACCGAATAATCATAAGTTTCAGCCGGTAAGTCATGTGCCCGGATATCTTGGATCAGATGATCTTTTTTGGCCGATAAAATCTCTCTAGCCGCGCCTGCGAGCTCACCCGTCAGCGAGCATTGCCGTAAAATTTGATCGCTAAAACGACAAATTTCGGCAAATATATCAAGGTCGATATCTCTCCATTCATTTGATTTTAACAGCTTT
>NZ_CALHXD010000084.1 GCF_938040115.1 uncultured Campylobacter sp.
ATAAAAGACACCGCGCGCGTGATCTCGCGAATGTGCGATCTCATCATGGCTCGCGTTAATCGCCACGAGACGTTAGAAGAGCTTGCTAAATTTAGCCGCGTACCCGTGATAAACGGCCTTAGCGATAAATTTCACCCCGCACAGCTGATGGCCGATCTCATGACGGCGGTCGAATGCGGGCTAAAAATAGACGAGATAAAAGCGGCGTTCGTGGGCGACGGCAACAACATGGCTCACTCGTGGCTGATGCTAGCTAGCAAGCTTGGCTTTGAGCTAAGGATCGCTACGCCAAAGGGCTACGAGCCGGACGCTGATATAGTAAATTTAGCGATGAAAAACGCTCAAATTTCGGGAGCTAAAATTTATCTAACTCATGACGTAAAAGAAGCCGTATCGGGCGCTAACGTCGTTACGACCGATACTTGGGTCTCGATGGGGCAAGAGGCGGAAAAAGAAAAGCGCTTAAAAGACTTCGCGGGCTTTTGCGTGGATGAAAATTTGATGAGTTTAGCCGAGCCGCGCGCGATATTTTTGCACTGTTTGCCGGCCTACCGCGGATACGAGGTGAGTGAGGCGGTGTTTGAGGCGCATGCGGATGAGATTTTTGCCGAGGCGGAAAATCGCCTGCACGCGCAAAAAGGCGTGATGGTTTGGCTAGATAGACACCGAAACGGGTAAGTTAAGGAAGTAAATGAAAGAAAAAAATCTACAAAAAACATACGAAAAAATAGATGAAATTTCGGGCGAGCTCGGAATAAAAGAGGGCGAAAAAACGATATTTGAGATCGTGCCGACAAGCGATCCGAGTCAAATGAGCCTTAGCCTAAAAAGCGGCTCGTGGGACGGAGTGGAGCCGTGGTTCGGCATTGACGAAAATCAAAATTTACACACGATGGTTTCGTTAAAATCGCTCTCGCAGCTCATCGAAGCCTACCGCAACGTCCAAAAGGAAAATTTCGAGCTAAGGCTTGAAAAGACGATCTGGCAAAACGTGCCGATAGATTTCGCCGACGTTTGGGTCGTGGCGATGGACGAGATACGCAAGATCGCCGCAAAAAATAAAAACAAAAAAAGCATCGACGTAAATTTGGAAAAACTGGTAAAGGGTATCAAAAAGCAGTATCCAAATTTGTTCGTCGATATGCAGAATTTAATGAAAAACGCAAGGAATAAAACGCTATGATAGATTTTGACGCTTACGTGAAGTATTCGCGCCCGGGACCGCGCTACACGAGCTATCCGACCGCGCCCGAGTTTAGCGATAAATTTAGCTACGAGGACTACCTGCGGGAGCTAAAAAACCGCGACGCCTCGCGCCCGCTTTCGCTTTATTTGCACCTGCCGTTTTGCCGCAGCGCCTGTTATTTTTGCGGTTGCAACGTGATCTATACGAGCAAAGAAGACCGCAAAACGCGCTATATGGAGTATCTGCAAAAAGAGCTCGATCTGCTAGCGGCAAACCTCGATACGAGAGCGCCCGTGCTGCAAATGCACTTTGGCGGCGGCACTCCGACCTTTTACGGCGCGGATCAGCTTGATGAAATCATCAAAATGATAAAGGCTAAATTTAAAAATTTCTCGCCCGAGGCTGAAATCAGCTGCGAAATCGACCCGAGATTTTTAACTCGTGAGCAGCTTGACGTGCTCGTCTCTCACGGCTTTAACCGCATCAGCTACGGCGTGCAGGACTTTGACGAGCGCGTACAAAAAGAGATCCACCGCATCCAGCCCTACGAAATCACCAAAAACGCCGTGGATATGGCGCGCGCCAAGGGCATAAACTCGATAAATATGGACCTAATCTACGGCCTGCCGTATCAGACGCTAGAGAGCTTTAAAGCGACGCTTGATAAGGCTCTGACGCTGTCTCCCGACCGTCTGGCGGTGTTTAACTATGCGCATGTGCCGTGGATAAAAAAATCTATGCGTAAATTTGACGAAGCTACGCTACCTAGCCCTAAAACCAAGCTTGAAATTTTAAAATACACGGCCGAGTTTTTTATCAAAAACGGCTACAAAATGATCGGTATGGATCACTTTGCAAAACCCGGCGACGAGCTTTTCGTCGCGCTAGCTAACGGTACGCTTCATCGTAACTTCCAGGGCTACACGACTAAGGGTGGAGCCGATCTCATCGGTATCGGACTAACTAGCATCGGCGAGGGACAAAGATACTACGCTCAAAATTTCAAGGACATGGACGAATACGAAAAAGCCCTAGATAGCGGTGTTTTGCCGTATTGCAAGGGTATCTATCTAACTGGCGACGATCTAATCAGAAAAGCCGTGATAATGAGTCTGATGAGCAACTTCGCCCTTGATATCAAGGCGGTCGAGGCTAAATTTGACATCAAATTTTTCGAGTATTTTAAGGATGATTTGGTCGAGCTTGAAAATTTGAGTGAATTTGTAACCGTAACGCCTGAAAAAATCAGCGTAAACGAGACGGGCACGCTGATCATACGAAATATCGCGATGTGTTTTGACGCGTATTTGAAAAAAATACCTGAAAATTTACGCCGATTTTCAAAAACGGTTTGATGGGCGGACATGTTTAAATTTAGCGAAATTTCAGATAAATGCGTAAAATGCGGCAAATGTATCCAAGTCTGCACGATCCACAAGATAAACTCCGACGAAACGACCTCTCCGCGCGGTTTTTTGGATCTCGTGGGAGCCTACGAGCGCGGCGAGCTAAAGCTCGATAAAAGCGCGAAAAATATCTTTGAGAGCTGTTTTTTGTGCACGAGCTGCGTCGAGGTCTGCCCAAACTCCTTGCGCGTGGATACGGCGATAGAAAACGTCCGCCGCGATATCGCGGAAAAATTTGGCATCGCGTGGTATAAAAAGGCGTTTTTTTGGCTACTGCGCCACCGCGCGGTGATGGACTTTTGCGCGAGACTGGGGTATGTGTTTCAAAGCTGCGCGTTTAAGATCCGCGAAGGTGCGATGAGCCCGAGATTTAGCCTGCCGATGGTGAAAAAAGAGCGGCTTTTGCCCACTGCTAGCAAAAAGAGCTTTTTAAACTCGCACGCCGAGTTTATCGATAACGGCGGCGATAAAACCATCGGTGTTTTTATCGGCTGCATGGGAAACTACGCGTATACGGGCATCGGCGAGGCTCTCGTTAAGATCGCGCGCGAGCTTGGGTTAAATTTAAATTTGATGAAAAAGCAGGCCTGTTGCGGCGCGCCGGCGTATTTTACGGGGGATTTTGCGACGGTCGAGGTTTTGGCAAAGCGAAATATAGAGTATTTTGAAAAAATGCTGGGCGAGCTAGACGCCATCATCGTGCCGGAGGCTACTTGTTCGGCGATGATAAAGATCGACTACGAGCACTTCTTTCATGATGATGAGCATTGGCGAGAGCGTGCAAAGGCGGTGAGTAAGAAGATATTTTTAGCGACGGAGTACTTTGAAAAATTTACGAATTTGGCTGAAATTTTGGCTAAAAAAGGCAAAAATTTGATCTCCGTGACCTATCACGACCCTTGTCATGCCAGAAAAATGCAAGGCGTATTTAAAGAGCCTCGCAAACTGCTCGCTCAAAACTACGAAATGACCGAAATGGAAGATCCAAACGAGTGCTGCGGTTTTGGCGGCGTGACGATGCAGTCTGAAAAATATCATCTAAGCCGCGCGGCCGGACAAAAAAAATCCGAGATGATAAAAAACTCGGG
>NZ_CALHXD010000085.1 GCF_938040115.1 uncultured Campylobacter sp.
TGAATCCAGAACAGCTATGGGAAACGACGATGAACCCTGAAAATCGCCGTTTGTTAAAGATAAACATAAACGATGTAGTAAGCGCCTCAGATACGTTTAATCTATTTATGGGCGACGAGGTTGAACCGCGAAGAAACTACATACAAGAGCACGCAAAAGACGTGAAACATTTGGACGTATAAATGCTAAAATCAGAACTAAAAGAACGATCAAATAGGTTTAAAACCGCGCTCGAGGTGTCCTCGATATTTATTTTTAGCGTTATCATTTTGGTCTATATTTTTGTTAAAAAAGACCAAATAAATTTTGACGCTGATGATATTATTCTGATTGCGATTTTGGTTTTGTGCCAAGTATATTTCACGGCTTATAAAATTTACCAGAGCTTTCAAACGAGCGTACTCGATCAAGTAACAAAAGCCTATAATAGAGACGAAATTTTAAGACTTTTATCAAAGCAAGCTTCTAAATTTAAAGGCAAAAGCGGCGGCAATATGCTAATGTTAAAGATCGAAAATTTAAACGATATAAACGAGCGTTATAGCTTTGTTAGCACCGATATTTTGCTCAAACGACTAGTCGAGAGACTGGAGAAATTTTTAAACGAAAAAGTATCTAAAAACACGCTTATCGGCAGATATTCAAACGAATATTTTCTAATATTTTGCGAGAGTAAAAGCACCGAGCTCATCCACCTTTTAAACGTTTTTGAAAAGAGCATTTTAAGCGACGGAATTTACAATATCGAGCTAAAGATCAAATTTGACGCTATCGACATAAATCACTCGGCAAGCCTCAAAAACTCGGTCTCATATCTCATCCAAAAGCTAAACGAGAGCGATAATGAGGATAAAGTGGACATCACCGACGATCTTGAAAAAGACGTCTGTAACTGTATCGATATGCAAAGGTTTATCTTCCAAACTCAGCTTGTTAAAAGCCTTCGTTTCGGGCAAAATTTAAAGAATATCATCGTAAAAGTTTACACCGATAAGCAAGGTCTCGTCTCAAAAGCAAAGGTGCAAAATATCGCGAACAAAAACGGCTATGAGGTGCTTTTTGACATAAACGTCATCAAAAAGCTATCCGAGCTTAAATTTAAAGACGAAGATCCGATCGTGATCGAAATTTCGTCGGTTTCGATTAGAAATTTAAAATTTACGAATTTTATAAAAGAGTTCGTACAGCTAGGCAAAATCGATCCAAATCGCGTTATTTTCGAGTTTAGCGAGAAGCTAGTATATGATGAGATAAATAGATTTAGAGAAATTTTAACGGAGTATAAAAATCTAGGTTTTCGCTTCGCGTTAAATAAATTCGGCGGTAATAATGCCGGATTTGAGTATTTTAAATTTTTGCCGATAGATTTTGTTATCTACGACATAGAATTTAACAAAAATATCAAAAACGATAAATTTAAAACTCTATTTGAAAATCTAAATTTAACCGCAAAAAGATTAGGCGTGAAGACTATTGTGAGATTTGTGGAGAACGAGGAGTTCTTTAACGTCGTGGAGCGCTATCAGACCGACTTCGCGCAGGGCTTTTTCATAGAGAAGCCAAAAGAAATTTAAAGGAAAAAAATGCAAGAAAATGGGGTCGTAGAGCCAAAATACGGCGAGAAAATAATAAGCGAATTTGACGTAGAAAAAGACCTGGAAATCTGGGAAAACAAGCACGAGCGCGACTATAAGATCAAGATCACTTTACCGGAGTTTTGCTGCCTATGCCCGCGCTCGGGATATCCTGATTTTGCGACGATATATCTTGAGTACGTGCCGGCTAAATTCGTCGTTGAGCTAAAAGCAATCAAACTCTACATCAATAGCTTCATGACGCGCAACATCAGTCACGAAGACAGCATAAACGAAATTTACGAGGTTTTAGAACGAAAACTGGCGCCAAAATGGATGAAAATCACAGGCGACTTTAACCCGCGAGGCAACGTCCACACGGTGATCGAAATTTGCTCGGACGAGATAATCAAAAAAACGCAAGAACAAAGCTTTGAAGCGCCTAAATTTGAGAAATTTACGCGAGATAGCGAGCGAAGTTTCGATAGAGGCGGTTACGGCGGACGCGAGTCTAAATTTAGCAAAGACGGCTCTCGCGGTAAGAGTTTTGGCGCCGATAAAAGAGACGCAAAAACGGCCGATAGAAAACCTCGCGCGAGTAAAGATAAATTTGACGACAAACCGCGAAGAACGGGCAATAAAGATGGCTTTAAAAAGCCTGAATTTGCCGGCGAAAAGCGCGCTCGTGTCGTGAAGAAATCATCGGAAGATAAATGATAAGCGCGCAGCTCATTGAGCACATCTTTAAAGCCGCGTCCATCTCGCGCTGGAACGACTATCCGAAGATGACGAATTTAGTCGAGCTTGATAAGCAGGCGCACAAATTTATCATTGCGTATTTTATCGCAAAGCTCGAGCACGGCGCCGATATGAACTACATCATCGAGGCCGGTATTTTCGAGTTTCTCGCGCGCGTCGTGGTCACGGATATACGCCCTGATGTGTTTCATCAGATGCAAAAAACCAAAAACGAGCAGATAAACGCCTGGGTGCTAACGATCCTAGAAGGGCTCGTAAAGGACGTCGAGGGCGGTAAATTTTTAGAGCGGATGCGCCGCTATCTCACGCACAAAGACAAGGCTCACGCTAAAGAGCGCCTGATCCTAAAGGCCGCTAGCTATCTCGCGACGCGCTGGGAGTTTTCGATCGTTTATCAAACGAGCAAATTTTTAAGCGACATAGACGAGCTAAAAGCGCGCGTGGAGGAGGAGTTGGAGGATTATTACGAGCTAATAGGCGTGCGTAAAATCGTGATGAACCAAAAGCTAGCCAAGCTAGTCGATCTAGCCGGCAGACTGCGCTTTCAAAAGCGCTGGGC
>NZ_CALHXD010000086.1 GCF_938040115.1 uncultured Campylobacter sp.
GATAATAAGCCTTTTTGGCCTCGTTCATATCTTTTAAATTTATATGGTCTTTTGCTGCGGTAGTTTGATTAGCCACCGTTACGTCGTAAAATTCCACGTCGTATTCAGGCACGGCTCGCCAGCCATAAGTAGGCTTATATCCCAGTGCGCCCGCAAAGGATGAATTTACGCGCCTATTAGAACCCCAGCTATTGTTTATCACCTTTGCGCCCGCGTCAGCTAAAGCGGTGTAGCCCTTTAGAAAGTAGTTGTAGTCTTGGTTTGGTCCATACGTCATGTTGTCGTTGCCGCCGGTATTTGCGGAGTATAGCTGCGCGCCAAACGCAACGCCGTGCATGCCGCTACCGTCTCTACTAGCCGCCATCGTACCGCCCACGTGGGTGCCGTGAGCGTCGTTTACGCCCTTTACCCAACTACCGTCGTCGTTAAAAGCTTCGCCTTTTTTAAACACGCCGTTGTCGTTTTTATTAAAATTTCGCTTGCCGTCTTTTACTGGCTGATTTTTATCTATCGGGCCGTTTCCTAGTGCGGCGTCAGGGTATCTCATGCCGTTTTTGCCATAGTTGCCGATCGTTTTTACTGTATGAATCCTACCGTCTTGAAACTCCGGATGGCTCAAAAGTACGCCAGAGTCCATGACGCCGATCTTCGTTCCGCTACCGTTAAAGCCTAGAGCGTAAGCCGTGGAGGCGTTCATGGAGACTAAGCCCCAGTCGCTTTTATACTCCGCGCTCTCCCAACTAGAAGTATTACCGGAAACACCGGCCTCGGTGTAAGCATAAGCTCCGCTTGCGGCTAGTAGCAAGCAGGTGAGCGCCGAAAGAGGCAAATTTGAGCCCTTGTTACTGCGTAAATTTGCAAATTTACGCGACGTGTTTGAATGCATTATTTTCCTTTCGTTTAAGAGAATTTAAAATATGTTATTATACTTTGCTTTAATTTAAAAATTAATTATAAAAAATAAGAAAATTTGCTGATAACGTATTCAAATTTGATAAATTTTGGTGTAAAACGGCACTCAAATTTTACGTAAATTTAAATTATGTTATAATCGCGTAAATTTAAAATAAAGGTAAAAAATGGGGCTAAAATCTGACGCCTGGATACGCAAAATGTCGCACGAAAAGGCGATGATAGTGCCGTTTGCCGAGGAGCAAGTCGGACGCGGCGTGGTTAGCTACGGAGTGTCTAGCTACGGCTACGATATCCGCGTGGGCGACGAGTTTAAAATCTTTACAAATATCGGCGGTACCGTGGTCGATCCGAAAAATTTCGACGAGAAAAACGTAGTGGATTTCAAAGGCGATGTGTGCATCGTCCCGCCAAATTCATTCGCTCTAGCGCGCACAATCGAGTATTTTAACATGCCAGATAACGTGCTAGCTATCTGCCTAGGCAAAAGCACCTACGCTCGTTGCGGTATCATCGTAAACGTTACGCCTTTTGAGCCCGGATTTAAGGGGCACATCACGATAGAAATTTCAAACACGACGCCGCTACCGGCTAAAATTTACGCGAACGAAGGCATCGCGCAGGTGCTATTTATCGAAGGCGACGAGCCGTGCGAGGTGACGTATGCGGATAAAAAGGGTAAATATCAGGCGCAGGAGGGTATTACTCTGCCTAGGATTTTGAAGTAGTTTAGGGGCTTGTCTTTTTTGCTTATGCTTCGTTGTATTTAAATTTTTAAGCCAGACAACCTTTTTGCGGTTAGCCTACGCTTAAAAATTTAAATTCGCCTCGCCTCCTCGTAGCAAAGTCTCATTACGAGCGCAAAGCGTGAAGTAAAAGCGAAAAATACTGCGCCCGCATTAAATTTATGGATAAAATTTTGAATCAAATTTAAGGCACGGTTTTTGCTCCGGCTGAATAAAATTTAAATAAACGGCGAATCGTTTTCGTCAGACGAGACAAATCTAAAAATTTGCGAAGGAGCGTATATGAAATGCGCGATCGAACGAATTTAGTTTGCGACGTACGGCAAAAACGAGCCGCGAAAGGCAAAAATAAATGTTTAACGGAAAATCCATCCTCATCACCGGCGGCACCGGGTCATTCGGCAAGAAATACACCGAAATTTTACTCTCCAAATTTAAACCCAAAAGGCTAGTCATCTACTCTCGCGACGAGCTAAAACAGTACGAGATGGCGCAGGTTTTCAAAGACTCCGCGATGCGATTTTTCATCGGCGACGTGCGCGACGAAAAGCGCCTGATGACCGCGATGAACGGCATCGACTACGTCATCCACGCAGCCGCTATGAAGCACGTTCCTATCGCAGAATACAACCCGATGGAGTGCATAAAAACCAACATCAACGGCGCGCAAAACGTCATCGACGCGGCGCTAGAGTGCGGCGTGAGCAAGGTCATCGCGCTCTCGACCGATAAGGCGTGCAACCCGGTAAATTTATACGGCGCGACCAAGCTTGCCAGCGATAAACTTTTCGTCGCGGCAAACAACATCGCGGGTAGTAAAAAAACGCGATTTAGCGTAGTTCGCTACGGCAACGTCGTAGGCTCTCGCGGCTCGGTCGTACCGCTATTTAAAAGACTGATTGCAGAAGGCGCGAAGGAGCTACCGATCACGCACGCTGATATGACGCGGTTTTGGATCACGCTAGAACAGGGCGTAAATTTCGTACTTAAAAACTTTGAGCGTATGAAAGGCGGCGAAATTTTCATCCCAAAAATCCCATCAATGACGATGATCGAGCTTGCTCGCTCCATGGCGCCGCAACTTGGCGTAAAAATAATCGGCATCCGCCCTGGCGAAAAGATGCACGAAGTAATGGTCGGCAAGGACGACGCGCACCTAACGTACGAGTTTGACGACCACTACGTGATCAGCCCGTCGATCAAATTTACGAGCAAGGACGACGACTTTAGCATAAACGCGCTAGGCGAAAAAGGGCATCTCGTGGAGGAAAATTTCGAGTACAGCTCAGATAAAAATAAAATTTGGCTAGATAAAGACGGGCTTTTGGAGATGATCGAGGCCAGTAAATAGTTTGGCCGAAATTTATAAAATTTGAGCCGAAATCTAAAATTTTAGAAAAACAAGGCGAAGTATTTTTGCGTTTAGACGAGGTGGAAATGAGCCGAGCGAGGGCGCATACATATAGTATGTAACCGAGCTTCGGCGAAATTTCTAACGAAGTATAAGCAAAAAAGACGAGCCGCCAAAAAGACAAGCCGAAAAAGGATAAAAATGATACCTTACAGCAGACAACAAATCACCGACTCCGACATCGCTGCCGTCGTGAGCGCCCTAAAAGACGATATCCTAACCGGCGGCGACAAGGTCGGAGAATTTGAGCAGGCTATCGCAAAATACGTCGGCGTAAAGCATGTCGTAGCGATGAACTCGGCGACGAGCGCACTTCACGTCGCATATCTAGCGCTTGGTGTGAGAGAGGGCGACGAGGTCGTAACGACGCCCATCACGTTTGCGGCGACGGCAAATGCGGCGCTAATGGCTGGGGCGGAAGTTAAATTTGCGCCCGTTAAATTTGACGGAAATATCGATGAAAGCGCGCTAGTAAGCCTCATCACGCCTAAAACCAAAGTCATAACGGCGGTTGATTTCGGCGGCAATCCCGTAAATTTAGACGCCATCCTAAAACTAGCCAAGCAGCGCGGCATAAAGGTACTTGACGACGCTTCGCACGCGCTGGGTAGCTCGCAAGGCGGCGTAAAAGTCGGCGCAAAAGCGGACGTTAGCATTTTTAGCTTTCACCCGGTTAAGCCGCTAACGACCTTTGAGGGCGGCGCGTTAGCGACAAACGACGACGAGATCGCACGCTTGGCACGCCTCTACCGCTCGCACGGCATAGCTAAAAAACGCCTCTGGGACAGCGACCAGACGGTGCTTGGCTACAACTACCGCTTGCCCGACGTCGCCTGCGCG
>NZ_CALHXD010000087.1 GCF_938040115.1 uncultured Campylobacter sp.
AGTAAATTTAGCTAAATTCGCGTGGCTGATTCGCGCGGTTTAAATTTGGCTTTGAGGCCATGATTTTTGGCTTTGTGCCGCTTTGGCGAGAAAATCTGGCGCGCAAAGCTCAAAAAAGCGGCGAAGCGATGATAAAAGCCCGAGTAAAATTCGCGCGAAATTTTATAAATTTTACCGCGCGAAACGACTATGTGTAAACGGCGCGTAAATTTCACGGCGCGAGATTAAAGCGCTAAAACGTAAAGCGGCGATGTCTGCACGGCAATGGGCGGGATCTAGGCGAAATTTGACGGCAAAATGCGGTTTTGGGCACTTGCGGGCGTAAAACGGAGGCGGTTTGGGCGTCAAGCTAGCATTTAAAAAACGCCGAAGCGGCTCTGGCAAAGCGCGCCAAAAACGTAGGCGAAAGACTTTCGGACGCGAACGTGTGAAATCCGCAGGCGATTTTACCTTGCAAAAAGATAAAGCTTTACCAAACCGCAAAGGACGTAAATTTAATCCGCCCGCGCGAAGTAATCAAAACGCCGCTTTAAGTCGGTTAAATTGATAAGCAAATTTAGGCCGCTAGCGCGCTAAAATTTGACCGCATCTTCGTTTTTGCGCCATTTAAATTTAGACCTAAATTCGCCCTCATCGGTTCATTAAATTTAGCGTGTCTGGTTGCGTTAAATTTGCCCTTTCGCGGCGGGCTAAATTTAAAGATTAAATTTGCGCGCCTAATTTTAGCTTGTTATTTTAGACGACTATTGCCAAATTTGACGCGGCAGACCACATTTAGAGCAAATTTAATTTAAAATCGTAAAATCGCCGAAATTTAAGGAGCAAATATGAAAAAAATCGGCCTAATCGGCGGGATGAGTTTTGAGTCTACGATAACGTATTACGAGCAAATAAATCGCAAAATAAACGAGCGTCTAGGCGGCCTTAGCAGCGCGGAGATACTGCTAAGCAGCGTAAATTTCGAGGAGATCGAGGTCTGCCAGCGCGAAAACAGATGGGAGGACGCGGCGAAATTTTGGCGCGTCACGCGAGGATTTTGCAAGGCGGCGGGGCTGATTTTATCTTCATCTGCACGAACACGATGCATAGGTGCTTTGATGCCGTGCAAAGCGCCGTTAGCGTGCCTGTGGCGCATATCGCGGATGCTACGCTAAAAGCGCTAAAAAACGCAGGCGTCGCCAAAGTAGGGCTGCTCGGCACCGTCTATACGATGACGCAGGATTTTTATAAAAGTCGGTTGATAGAGTGCTTTTGCCAAGCGCGGGAGATATGGCGGAAGTAAATCGCGTCATCTTTGAGGAGCTTTGCTACGGCAAAATCGCGCCTAGCTCAAAGGCGAATTTCTTGCACATCATCGAGGATTTTAGGTCGCGCGGCGCGTAAGGAGCGATACTTGGCTGCACCGAGATAGGCATGCTGGTATCGCAGGCGGATACGGATGTGCGGCTTTTTGATACGACGCAGATACACATAGATGCGGCAGTTGAGGCGGCGCTGTCGTAGTTTTTAGACGCAAAGGGGTTAAATTTACTCCGCGTCTTTAGATAAATTTGCGTAAATTTACGGCCTGCGCGGCATTTTACTTTTGGCGCTACGATTTTTATATCGTATTTTTAGACCCGCAAACGATAAATCTTATAAAAGGCAAAAGCAAGAATGGGTAAAATGTGGAGTAAACAGCGTTAAAAACGCTATTTTAGCAGATAGAAACATAAGGAAAAATAAGAACTAAAAACGTAAAATTTGCAAAATTTAGGTTTTTTGCATTTTGAAAGCCAAACCTTCAATTTGCCTCAAAAGCTTCAAAAACAGCTTCAAAATCCCTTTCAACCACGCCTTTTTTGACATGCGCCGCACCCTATGATAGTGCAATTTTCTAAATTTTCGCCGTCTATTAAGGTAGGCTCGTATTTTTCATTATCCTAAAATAGAGCTTTAGCCTTCGTTATCAGGTTTTTCTAAACGCTTGACGAATGCGTCGCCGCCGCAGTTTATGACGTGTGCATTGCCGCTTTTGCCGTGCTTATAAAAAAGAAGTTTGTCGTTAGAGATATCGCAACTTTTAAATTTGCGCGCTTTAATTTGCCGATATTTTAACGAGATTTGGGCGGCCTTATGCGCTGATTTCTTGGGGCTGGTCAAGTAAATTTAATAAACGTTACGAATTTCTACTTAACTGATAACAACTATCATAACTAAGCTATTTTTTAGCTAATCTATTTTAT
>NZ_CALHXD010000088.1 GCF_938040115.1 uncultured Campylobacter sp.
ATTTAAGTGGTTTTACGCTGTTTCCAGCTATCATCATAGACGAGCCGCATTATCCAAATGTCAAATTTGTTACGTATTATCACGCGCTTTGCAAAAAATATTTTATAATTTTTATTTTCGATAAAGACAAATATGCAGAGATCAAAACCTACTTTTTGGATAGAAAAAATATAAATATCGACGAGGTTAAAAAATATTATTTGCCTTAAATTCGTATCGTCAATAATGAGAAGTTCGCAAAATTTAGCTTAAACAAGCGTTGGCTACTTATCTTGAAAAATCAAATTTTATGAACAACTTTAACTCGCTGCGGCGCAAATTTTGCTAGGTTTCGTTCGGTAAATTTGAGTCAAATTTACTCGGATCAAATAAATTTAGTCTTTCGCGCCTCTTACTCTCAAAATCGCGCAGGTTAAATTTAAAGCAAAAGCCTGCCAGCCTAGCTATATACGCTCAAATTCGTTTAAATTTATTTACCCTCTTGGTTTGGGTAAGTCAAATTTGAAACCAAATTCGGCTCGGGTTGCTTTGGGCGGATTAAAGCCGGAGCCCGGGCCGAGCATGCCTCGCTCGAATTTAGCCCAAAATTTACTCGCTGCCTAAGCTTTTGCGGATCAAATTTAGCTCAAAATTTAACCCGCGTAGATTTGCTATTTTCCGTCTTTTTGCTTTTGCGCCAGTTCGATGTAGTAGTCGATCTGTTCGCGTTTTAGGATGCGGATGAAGTTTGTGCTGCCCGCGACTCCCGCAGGATAGCCGGCCGTCATGATATAGGACTTGTCGCGGCTAACAAATCCCAGCTCGGAGGCTTTTTTGATGGAGTTTGCCACGAGTAGATTAAGGTCGTCTCTACCCAGTACGAAAGCCGGCGTCACGCCCCACGCCAGCGTGAGCTGATGGGCGGTCTCCTCGTCGTGCGTGATAGCGATGATGTCTTTATTTGCGCGGTATCTGGCCATCTTTAGAGCCGATTTGCCGGAGCTTGTTATCGAGATGATGCTTTCTACGTCCAGCTGTACGGCCAGCCTAGCCGAGCTAGCCGCGACCACGTCTATGTCGTCGTAGCGCTCGAATTTATCGAATTTATTAAACGGATAAATCTGCTGCGTCTGGACGATGGTGTTTCGCATCGCCTGCACGACGGCGACGGGATTTTTGCCGATGGCGCTTTCCTCGCTTAGCATTACGGCGTCGGTGCCGTCTAATACG
>NZ_CALHXD010000089.1 GCF_938040115.1 uncultured Campylobacter sp.
ATTTTTTCGCTTTACTTTTAGATTTTTACTGACACCCCTCGCACTCGATCGAGCGATCGGCGACGTTGTTTAGCTTTTCGCTATCTGGGCTTTCGGAGCGTAGATAGTAGGTCGATTTTAGTCCCAGCTCCCACGCTAGCGTGTAAATTTCGCTCAGATATCCGCCGCTAGCTTTGTCTAGGCTCATGAAAATATTTAGGCTCTGGCCTTGGTCGATCCACTTTTGGCGGATGGCGCCGGCACGCACGAGTACGCGCTGATCTAGCTCATAGGCAGGCGTGTAGAACTGCCACGTCTCAGGGCTGAGATTTGGCACGACGTTTGGTATCATACCGCTTAGGTTGTGCTCGAACCACTTGCGCTTATACACGGGCTCGATCGTCTGCGTGGTGCCTACGAGTATGCTGATGCTCGACGTCGGCGCGATCGCCATCAGATAGCCGTTTCGCATACCGTCTTTTTTGACCTTTTCGCGCAGTTTGCTCCAGTCGCAGGCGTTCTCGTCAAACAGCCCGCCTCTGTCGTTTAGAAGCGCTTTGGCGTTTGCGTTTGCCGTGTCGATAGGCATCACTCCCCTGCTCCACTTTGAGCCTTCAAAGAGTGGATAAACGCCCTTTTCTACTGCCAAATTTGAGCTGGCGTAGATGGCGTTGTAGCTTATGTTTTCCATCACGCTATCGATGAGCGCTAGGTGCTCGTAGCTGCCCCATTTCACGCCGCGCTCGGCTAGCATCTGCGCCTCGCCCATAACGCCAAGGCCGATCGAGCGGGATGCTAGGTTGGTGTGTTTGACTTTTTTGTGCGGGTAGAAATTTAGATCGATGACGTTATCTAGCATGCGTACGGCGATCGGCACGACGCGCTCGATGTCCTCTTTTTTGTTGATTTTGCTTAAATTTATACTCGCGAGGTTGCACACGGCGGTTTTGCCCTCGACGCTTTCTTTTTCGACGATGAAAATTTGCTCGCCGTCGATGCTATCGAGTGCGCTTAGTTTTTTGGCTTTTTTGGTTATACCGCTATCGACCGTGACGTCTTCTTCTTCGTCAAATAGCCGCTCGGAGCCGTTATCAAACGTGATCTTGATCTTGTAGTAGTTTGGTTGCGTATTTTGGAAAATTTCGGTGCATAAATTTGAGCTTCTGATGATGCCGTCGTGGTCGTTTGGATTGGCTTTGTTTGCGTTATCTTTAAAGCACAAAAACGGCATGCCCGATTCAAAATAGCTAGTTAAAATTTTCTTCCACAGTTCCTTTGCCATGACGACGTTTTTTTGGATCTTTTCGTCGTTTTCGTATGCTATGTATCGAGCCTCGAACTCATCGCCGTATAGATCGCACAGATCGGCGACCTCTGCCGGGTCAAATAGGCTCCAGCGTGCGTTTTCTTTGACGCGTTTCATGAAAAGGTCGTTTATCCAAAGCGCAGGGAACAGCTCATGCGCTCTGCGGCGCTCCTCGCCCGAGTTTTTGCGAAGATCGAGGAAATCGCTCACGTCCATGTGCCACGGCTCGACGTAGACGGCTATCGCGCCCTTTCTCGTGCCTAGCTGATCGACGGCGACGGCGATGTCGTTCGTGACTTTTAGAAACGGGATGATGCCGCCGGCTGCGTTTTTATGTCCGTCGATGCT
>NZ_CALHXD010000090.1 GCF_938040115.1 uncultured Campylobacter sp.
TGGTTTGATCCATAAACTGGCTCAACTGACCGCCGGTGAAAAATTCCATTATCGTCGTGGTTATCATTTTTGGATTAACCAAATCGTAAGGCATAATCTCCTCAGTATTACCCAGCGTCGTAAATTTATCCCTGATAGCCTTTTGCATTTTTACAAAGCCTAGGTGAAGCTCGTTTGCCAAAAGCTCGCCGATAGAGCGGATACGACGGTTGCCGAGGTGATCGCGGTCGTCAATATGTCCTTGTCCGTTTTTGACCTTTATCAAATATTTTGCCGTTTTTATAATGTCTTCGTTGGTCAAAACCGTTACGTATTCAGGTACTTCAAGTGCCAGCTTGTGGTTCATTTTCATACGGCCAACACCCGTCAAATCATATCTTTCAGGATTAAAGAATAGATCGTTTACGAAAGCGCGAGCAGCATCTTTAACGACCGGCTCGCCAGGACGCATAACTTTATAAATTCTTATCGCCGCAAGATCGTTTTCATCGTCGACGTTTTCGGTTTGACGTAGTAGTTTTAGCGTCTCGTTATCGGCGATAAATGAATTTATGATAGCGTCGTCCACGCCTGCTGCTAGGTCGTTTGCTATCTCGATACTCTCTTGATCAGCCAAAATTTTAACCAATTTATTTTCATCAAGCTGTGCAAGAGTATCATAAAGCACTTCACCGCTGTTTTTGTCAATAACCGGGTGAGCCAAAAACCTATTTACCAAAATTTCAGTCGGATATTCGACAAATTTGACGCCATCAGCGATGATTTTATCAGCCTTTTTCTTGGTTAGTCTTTTTCCGGCCTCGTGTAAAACATTGCCTTCTTCGTCTTTTATGTCGTATTCAACCCTGCCCTGATAATCATCTGGGTTAAATGGCGTCAAAAATTTATTATCTTTTATTGTTAAAGTTTGTATAGGATAAAATAACTTGATAATATCTTGTTTTTTATATCCAAGCGCCCTAAATAGGATAGTTACCGGCACTTTTCTGCGCTTGTTGATACGCACATAAAGTACGTCTTTTGTGTCGTATTCAAAATATAGCCAGCTACCGCGGTCAGGAATGATTTGAGCCGTATAAATAAGTTTATTTACTACCGTCGGGCTTTCCTCTTCTTTAAAGATAACGCCCGGGCTTCTGTGAAGCTGATTAACCACGACACGCTCGACGCCGTTAATAATAAATGAAATTCTATCCGTCATCAAAGGAATTTCGCGAACGAAAATTTCTTGCTCTTTTATATCTTTTATGCCGATCTTCTCGCCTGTTTTTTCATCTCTCTCGTGAACGATCAGCCTTATTTTCATTTTTAAATTTACAGAATAAGTAAGCCCGCGCTCCATGCACTCTCTGATCGTATATTTTGGTTTTCCGATTTCAGAGCTTACGTATTCCAAGCTTAAGCGGTTTTGCGGATCATGTATAGGAAATATTGATTTGAAAACTTTTTCTATACCGCTTTCGCCTTGATTTTTATCTACGTTTAAAAACTGGTCAAAACTCTTTTTTTGTAATTGTAGTAGGTTAGGAACATCGATCTCTTTGGCAACATTTGAAAAATCAACCCTAAGACGATTTCCTGAGTATAAACTATTTAGCATATTCTACCTCATGGTATAAGTTTGAAAGAAAGTAAATAACCGCACGTCTGCGGCATCTTTGTAAAAATTAAATAAGGAGGCGTCGCCTCCTTTGTAAAAATAAGTGAAATTATTTAAGTTCGACTTTAGCGCCAGCTTCTTCAAGCTCTTTTTTAGCTGCTTCAGCCTCATCTTTGCTAACACCCTCTTTAATAACAGAAGGAGTTTGCTCAACTGCGTCTTTAGCCTCTTTAAGACCAAGACCTGTAAGAGCGCGAACAACTTTAATAACGTTGATTTTCTTGTCGCCGCCGTCAACTAGAACAACGTTAAATTCTGTTTTCTCTTCAGCTGCATCAGCTGCACCGCCTGCTGCTGCGCCGCCTGCTACCATTACTGGAGCAGCGCTTACGCCAAATTTCTCTTCAAATTCTTTTACTAGTTCGCTTAGCTCTAATACTGAAAGATTAGAGATAAATTCTAATACGTCCTCTTTAGTAATTGCCATTTTTTATCCTTTTATATTATGCTGATTTTTCTTTTTTCTCTTTAAGCGCATTTAGTCCAATAGTGAAATTTTGGATAGGCGCATTCCAAACTTGCAAAAGCATAGCAAGCAACTCATCACGGCTAGGCATCTTAGATAGAGCCTTGACCTTCTCGACGCTTGCAACTTCGCCATCGATATGAGCGGTTTTGATTTTGAATAGTTCGCTGTTAGTCTCTTCAAATTTAGCCGCAACCTTAGTAGCTGAAAGCTGATCGCCCCAGATAAAGATATTTGTATCTTTTAAGACCATACCAGACTTTTCAACGTTATTAAGAGCGATATTTGCAAGAGTATTTTTTACGATTTGAACTTTTACGTTTAAAACTCTAGCAGCATCTCTTAATGCTTCTAGTTTTTTAGTGCTAAGACCGCGATAATCGCAAACTATAATCGCTTCATTTCCTTTAAATTCGGCTTCAAGTTTACTGATTATTTCAGATTTTTCGTTTCTCGTCATCTAGTTTCTCTCCTTTCCGACTAGTGATTTCAAGCAGAGCGGCATAAAAGCACGATTAAGCAAAAGCCTCTGCTATCTCCAATCTAAGATAAAAATTTATTAGCTAAAAATTAGCGTAGATCCATAAGCTCTTGAGTCTCAAGTAAAACAGAAGGGCTCATAGTTAATGATAAAGCAGCACTCTTAATATATCTACCTTTTGCTGCCGCAGGTTTTTGTCTATTTACCGCTTTGATAAGAGTTGAAATGTTATCGTTTAATTGCTCTTTTGAAAAGCTAACTTTACCAAGGCCAGCGTGTATATTTCCTTGCTTATCTACACGGAAATTAACTTGACCGCTTTTTGCGTTATTAACCGCTTGAGCTACATCCATAGTAACAGTGCCAGTTTTTGGGTTTGGCATAAGACCTTTTGGTCCTAAAATTCGTCCTACTTTACCGACTAAGCCCATCAAATTTGGAGTAGCAATAAGAACGTCGAAATTCATAATTCCTTTTTGGATATCCTCAACAAGCTCATCACTACCGACTATATCAGCACCGGCGGCTTTTGCTTCATCGGCTTTTGCATCTTTTGCTATAACGGCTACGCGAACGGTTTTGCCAGTTCCTGCAGGAAGCACTACCGAGCCTCTAACCATTTGATCGGCATGTCTTGGATCGACGTTGAGTTTTAGCGCAATTTCGACTGTTTCGTCAAATTTGGCGCTTTTTAGTAATTTTACAGTATCGATAGCATCTGCTAAAGAGTAGGTTTTAGTGGTATCAACTTTTTCAAGTAGCTTACCAAATCTTTTTGTAGTTTTTTTTGACATTAATTTCTCCGCATTTTTAAATTTTATGCTTCCACATTGTCAAATTTAAAATACACGCGCTATAAATATTAACGCGTGTGCATAAATTTAACTTTATAAAATCCTTATGTGGTAAAAGGATTAATCGACTACCGTAATTCCTATTGAGCGAGCTGAACCAGCAATGATTTTAGCTGCCTGCTCTCTATCTTTAGTATTTAAGTCGGCAATTTTTTTCTCAACTATTTCAAGTACCTGAGCTTTTGTGAGCTTGGCTACTTTATTTTTTAACGGATTATCCGAACCTTTTTCTATTCCTGCAGCTTTTTTAATCAAATCCGTAGCAGGCGGTTGTTTTGTAATAAATGTAAAGCTTCTATCAGCATAAACGGTGATAACGACCGGAACCCTAAAGCCAGCCATATCCTTTGTTCTTTCATTAAATGCTTTACAAAATTCCATAATATTAACGCCTTGCTGACCAAGAGCCGGGCCTACCGGAGGACTTGGATTTGCTTTTGCAGCAGCAATATGTAATTTAATTTCGCCTATAACTTTTTTAGCCATAAACTTCTCCTTATACTATCTTCTCGACTTGTGAATATAAAATTTCAACTGGGGTGCTTCTGCCAAATATTGAAACATTTAGCCTTAGCTTTCCGTGTATCATATCGTACTCTTCTACTATACCAGTAAAATTCGCGAAAGGTCCTTCCGTAATACGAACATTTTCTCCGTTATCAAAGAAAATTTTTGGTTTAGGAGCAGCTCGCTTTTGGACTTTTTCTAAAATTAAATTTATATCTTTTTCGCTTAACGGCGTAGGTTTTTTTGCTTCACCTATAAATCTACCGACTTTAGGAAGAGACTGAATCTTGTGCCAAAGAGCTGTATCCAAATCAAGATGTGCAAAAGCATATCCAGGATAAAGACTTCTTTCGTTTATTTTTTTCTTGCCGTTTTTGATTTCTATTACATCTTCAGTAGGAACTATAATCTCTTTTAGTTGTTCTTCAATGTGATTATCTCTAACCAAATTTTCAATAGCTCTCTTTACGCTCATTTCGCTACCGGCATAAGTTTGAATCGCATACCATTTATGTGCCATGATTCAACCTTAAATCAGTTTTGAAAGAGAGAAAGACATAATTGCATCAACAAGAGCTAAAAAAAGTGAAACAATGGCTACTACAGCAAAAACTGTTATAAAAGCATTTCTTATTTGCTCTTTGAGTGGAAAAATTACCTTTCCGATTTCAGCGCGAGAAAGCTTTATATAATTTATTATTTTTTCCATTTTTAACCTTTTGATGGCAGGGCAAGAGGGATTCGAACCCCCAACCATTGGATTTGGAATCCAGCGCTCTACCGTTGGAGCTATTGCCCTAAAAAGCCTTAGCTCTTTAACTTAACTTCTTTATGAACAGTATGTTTTTTTAGTCTTGGGCAATATTTTTTTAGTTCCAATTTTTCGGTTGTCGTTTTGCTATTTTTTACCGTAGTATAATTTATATCACCTGATTCAGAACATTTAAGACCGACTTTTATTCTATTACCTTTTGCCATAAATTCCCTTTTAAAAAGCGGAGAAGAATCTCCGCTAAAAATTATAAATTAGATTATGCTAGAATCTTAGAAACAACGCCTGAGCCGACTGTTCTACCACCTTCACGGATCGCAAAGCGAGTTCCCTCTTCAAGAGCAACTGGCGCAATAAGCTCAACAGTTATCTTTAGGTTGTCACCAGGCATAACCATCTCTGTTCCTTCTGGAAGAGTGATAGAACCTGTAACATCAGTCGTTCTTACGTAGAACTGCGGTCTATAGTTGTTAAAGAATGGGGTATGGCGTCCACCTTCTTCTTTTGTTAAAATATAAACTTCGCCCTCAAATTTAGTGTGAGGAGTAATTGATTTAGGTTTGCAAAGAACCATACCGCGCTCAACATCTTCTTTTTTTGTGCCTCTTAGAAGAACACCTACATTGTCGCCTGCCTCGCCTTGATCCATCTCTTTTCTAAACATTTCGACGCCGGTAACAGTAGTAGTTTGAGTTGGTCTAATACCTACGATTTCGATGGTATCGCCGACTTTTACCACGCCTTTTTCAATTCTACCGGTAACAACTGTACCGCGACCAGAAATAGAGAAAACATCCTCGATAGGCATCAAGAAATCTTTATCTGTTGCGCGTACTGGAGTTGGAATATACTCATCAACTCTAGCCATAAGCTCAAGAACCTTTGCAGACCATTCGCCATCTGTTCCAGCTTTAGCCTCGTTAAGAGCTTGTAGAGCCGAGCCTGCTACGATTGGAGTATCGTCACCAGGGAAGTCGTACTCGTTTAGAAGCTCGCGAATTTCCATCTCAACTAGCTCAAGGAGCTCCGCATCGTCAACCATATCAGCTTTGTTCATGAAAACAACGATATATGGAACGCCTACTTGGCGAGATAGCAAGATGTGCTCTCTGGTTTGAGGCATTGGGCCGTCAGCAGCAGAAACAACTAGGATAGCGCCGTCCATTTGAGCAGCACCGGTAATCATGTTTTTAACATAGTCGGCGTGGCCTGGGCAGTCAACGTGCGCATAGTGGCGATTTTCAGTCTCGTACTCAATGTGAGAAGTAGCGATGGTAATACCGCGCTCTTTTTCCTCTGGAGCGTTGTCGATATTATCATAGTCTTTTAGCTCAGCAAGACCTTTTCTTGAAAGAACAGCAGAAATTGCAGCTGTCAAAGTTGTTTTACCATGGTCAACGTGACCGATAGTACCAATGTTTACGTGTGGCTTGTTACGTGAAAATTTTTCTTTTGCCATCTCTTCCTCCGTAATGATATTTGCAATTCAAATTTATACTTAATTTTACTTCTCTAAAATCCGTGGAGCTCATAGCGGGACTTGAACCCGCGACCTCTTCCTTACCAAGGAAGTGCTCTACCTCTGAGCCATATGAGCGTCAAGCGCTTGGCATTAGAGAATTTTTAAAAGTATAAACAACTAAATGAAAATAAAAAGGTGTGCTGCAGAAAATGTATAAAATTTAATATTTTTATCATCTTACAGCTCCCAGTTTAGTTCCAAAATCTGGAGCGGGAAACGGGGCTCGAACCCGCGACCCTCAGCTTGGAAGGCTGATGCTCTAGCCAACTGAGCTACTCCCGCGCGTAGCATGGTGGTGAGACGTGGATTCGAACCACGGAAGACATAGTCAGCAGATTTACAGTCTGCCCTCGTTGGCCACTTGAGTATCTCACCCTATTTTAAAAAATAAATGCTTTGCAATGGTATTTCTGGTCAAACACTGTTATGAAATGGAGCTGGTGAACGGACTTGAACCGCCGACCCACTGCTTACAAGGCAGTAGCTCTACCAACTGAGCTACACCAGCATCCTTGATTTGTGAAAGTTGGATTATAGCCCAATTTCTTTTCAAAGTCAAGCTTTTTTTTAAAATTTTTGGAAATAAGGATAAAAAATTAGAATTTAGTCGCACATGCAAGCTAAATTTTAGCCCATTGGCTCCGGTGCCTCTTTAAAAAATAGGTCCGACTTCTTTCTTAATCCTCGTTTTTTCGGCATAGTTACGTCTTTTTCTTCTGCAGTGGTTTTAGAATCAGGGTCGCCTTTATAGTCGTTATTTTCGCTTTTTACCATCCCAGCATATGCCTCTTTGTATCCTGCGGATTTTATTTTATTAATTAAAATTTTAATTTTTTCTCCACTTAGAGGCTGTGTTTTTATCGCGATGGCACGGTATCTACCAAATTTACCACTAACGACCTTTTCGACGCCCTCAAAGCTGCCTACTTTTTTTTCAACGGCCACTCGCACGCTTTCTATTGCCTTTTCGCTTACGTCGTCGCCAAAAGCGCTCACAAAAATATGATATTCGTCGTTTGCAAGCAAGGCGCTAAAAAACATCATAATAACGAATATCACCTTTTTCACGAAATTTCCTTAGGATATTTATCAAATTTTACAGTATCGACCGACCGTCTTATCATTATACAACAAAAAAATATAAACTTACCGTCAAACTCTATCCAAGCACCCTTGCGATTAACTCTATCGGGTTCTCGCATTTTACGTCTGAGCCACCGATATGTAGCGCATTTGAAATTTGCATTTTACAGGCGCTACACTCTGCGCTTACGATCTTTGCACCCGAGTTTTTTATCATCTCGGATTTTTTTTGTCCGGCCGCGCGGCTTAGATGAT
>NZ_CALHXD010000091.1 GCF_938040115.1 uncultured Campylobacter sp.
TAGCCCAGTACCAGCGAGGGCAAATTTTCGTTTGCCAGCACCGTTACTTTTAGCTTGATTTTTCTGCCGACTTCTAAATTTTGTATCTTTTTGCCTGCGGCGTCTAAAATTTCAATGTTTTTTATGCAGGCTTTTTTGTTGCCGGATATTGTTGCGATTTTGCCGTTTTCTAGGGCCACTTGCGAGATTTGTACGTCTTGTTTTTTTGAGATTAGGGCGTTGTAATAATCAAGCACGGCTTCAGGCTCGCCGTCTTTTAAAATTTGACCTTTTTCTAGCAAGATCACGCGATCGCAGATCGATTTTATCGCGCCGCTATCGTGCGAAACGATGATGAGCGTCGTGCCTAGGCTTTTAAATTCTTTTATCTTATCAAAGCTTTTATGCTGGAAATACACATCGCCGACCGATAGCGCCTCGTCGATGATAAGTATATCGGGGCGATTTGCCGTGACGACCGAAAAAGCAAGGCGCATCTGCATGCCGCTACTGTAAATTCGCACTGGATAATCAAAATACTCGCCTATCTCGGCAAAGTCTTCGATGTAGGTTATTATTTCGTCGATCTGCTCTTTTGAGTAGCCCATGAGAGAGCAGGACTGATAGGCGTTTTGCCTACCCGTTAGGTCGCCGTGAAAGCCCATGCCTAGCTCTAAGATGGACGAAATTTTAGCCCCGCTCGTTACTCGGCCGCTTGACGGTTTTAGCGTGTGCGATATGATTTTTAAAAGGGTGCTCTTGCCTGCTCCGTTTTGACCGATTAGCCCGACTACCTCGCCGGCTCCCACGTCAAAGCTTACGTCTTTTAGCACGGTTTTTACGTTTTTTTCTTCTTTATTGTTGCTAAACCACGAGGCAAATCGCTTAAAGTTGCTCTCGTAGTCCAAGTAAGTTTTGCAGATATTTTGAACCGACAAAATCATAAAACGTCCGCCATCTCTTCTTCGGCTCGTTTATAAACGAAAAATGCGGCTCCAAGGCTTGCCGCGCCGATAAGGGCCGGATAAATCAAAAGCGAAAAATCGGGCATCTTGTCGTAAATCAAAATATCGTGATAGCCGCTAACTACGCCCACAAGCGGATTTATGTAGATTAGCTCTTGCAAATTTGACGGTAAAATGCTCGTCATATAAACGATGGGCGTTAGCCAAAATAAAAACTGCAAGACGATGGCGATGATCTGGCCTACGTCGCGCATAAAGACGTTTATCACGCCGAAAAACAGCCCGAACCCTACGGCTAGCATCATAGTAATGACGGACAAAATCGGCAAAAAAATCAAATTTGCGCCAGCAAAATGTCCCAAAAAAGCAAATACGACTGCTATTGCGGCGAATAAAATAAGATTGTTTATCACTGAGCTTAAAACTACGGTAGCCGGAAGGACGATTTTGGGAAAAGACATTTTTTTGATTATGTTGGCGTTATCGGTAAAAATGCCGATGCAGCGCGAAAAAATCTCGCTAAAAAGCATCCAGCAAAGCATTCCGCTCATTAGGTAGATTGCGTATGCGTATTTGCTATCGATGCCGGGCAGTTTGGCTGAGAGTACCGAGGAGAGTATGGTCGCGTAGATGAGCACCTGGGCTAGCGGGTGGAGTATCGCCCACGCTACGCCCAGTTTACTTTTTGCAAATTTGGTTATAAACTCGTTTTTGACCGAATTTACGATAAAAAACCTATACGTATAAATATTTGAAAACAATCTTTCGTCCGATTTAGCTAAATTTGCGTGATTTTACCAAATAAAGGCTAAAAATAAAGAAAAATCGAAATTTAAATGCTTAGCTTAAATTCCTCTTTCACCTCTCCGATTTCGCTTGTTTCTATTAGTCCTCGCTTCTTTAGCTCTTTGACTAAATTTTCGGACGCTTTTTTGGTTACCTCCATATCAGCATTTATACCGCCTGCAGCCGAAAACATCCAGTATTTGTGCATCTCGGCCCATTCGAGCAGCTTGTTTACTTTTTCCATTTTAGTATCGCTGGGTGCGACCGAAATTTTGGCCAGCTCTAGTTCTTGATGATATACGGCGATTTGCAAGACGTTTTCTATATATTTTTTTAGATTTTGTCCGCTAATGTAATTTTTTAGCTTATCTATTTTGTCGATAATTTTTACTAGCGGATCAAATAGGCTTTCGTCCGCTTTGCCTTCATCTTTGATCTTCATTATCTTATCGATCTTGGGAACTAGTTCTAGGAATGTTTTTTCTATTCTTTGTTTTACTTTATTTTGAGTTTGTACTTTTTTTACGATAAATTTGTAGGCTTTGAGCAGGTCTTTGTTTGCCGTTTTTTTGCTGTTTTTTTCTATGTGCGGTAGTTTTTTTACTTTTTTATCTTTGCTAAGCTCTTCTGCAGTTTCCAAAAACGGTTTTTCGATACTTCCTTGTATTCTAGCACCGCCTTCTGTGCAGTTATAGGTAGTGATTTGCTCGTTTTTAGCCTGCTCTATATCTTTTTCAAACTGATTTTTAAATTTGTCCCATATATAGGTCGTTCTTACTTCACCTTCTCCGCCGTAAGCTTCTACGTATAGGTATTCGTCAGCCTGAGCAAATGCATGCCCGCTGGCGTGAGATTTGCCGTCCGGGGCAAAGGCTAAATCCTGGCCTATTAAAATAATATTTTTATGTCCGAGAGCGTAAGCCAACTGATAAGCCTGGTTTGCCGTAGAGTGGCCGATGCCGAGATAGCCGTATTTTGGCATATTAAACGCCATTTCGCTTTGTTGCGGCCTCATCGTGAGAGTTAGTCGGCGCGGTAAAATATTATCTACCGTTTGTTTATGTGTTAGCGACGCTACTATAAAGTAAATATCTTCGTCTATTTTTTTGTTTTTGTTTTTAAAAAAGCTGGACGTAGCCTCTACGCGCTCGATTGAGGTTACGTAGTCCGGTTTTATACCGTGCTTTAATAAAATAGGATACGACGCGTCAAGGCTGATAACGGTAAAATACGGCGCAAATTTTTTAAGCGCCTCAAGCTGTTTATCTAGGCTCGGTCCGGTGGATACGATGATTGCCGTATCCATGAGTCCGTGTCTTTTTTTGATTAGATCCGTATAGCAATAGTTTGTAACCATCTCCGGAATATGCTCTATGTGGTGTTTTATGCCTATTAGAGTATCGTCTATGCTATTGCCGTGAGCGACGACCATTTGAGATATAGCCTTGGTGAAGTCTTTGTTTATTCTCACGATATCTTCATGGAAATTTTCATAAAACGGCGTGTGGATGTGTAGGTTATAAGTTTTTGCGTATGAAGAGAAAAGTTGGCTCGATACCGCAAAATAAAACTGCGAGTATGTCGCAAATTCTGAGAAAAATAAAACTAGCCTTTCGCTAATCAGTTCATCCGATAAGTCGATTAAATTTAATGCTATATAAATAATCTCTATTTCGGGCTCTACGACGATAACCTTTTGATGCGTTTCGTTTTTTAGCAAGGCTTTATAAAAAATACCGTTGCCAAGACCGTAAAAATACATGATAGGATATCTTTTATACTCTTTTTCGGTCGACTCTAGGATGTGTAGAACATCTTTAGCCGGACTTTCGTAGACGTATTTTAGGGTTTTATTGTCGATGATGTTTATATCTATCGGATCTTTTCCTATAAAAACATCGTATTTTTCGGTCTCTTTCATGCCCCAAAGGCGCGCGGCTAAAATTTCGTCCTGTTGAAAAAGCGCTTGAAGATTTTTTTTGAAAATAGGATTTGCAATATTTGTGACGGTTTCATCGATATTTTTATCGCCTTTGCCGCTTGTTTGATTTTCGCGAGCGCCTTTTTTTTGTAAGCTATTTAGTTTTAGGTACTCGTCCTCTTTTTTCTTAGCCATTATATATATCCTCCTTTGTGATTCTCTCGCTAAATTTTATATCTCTTTTTGCTTCTTTGCCTAGTAATTCGGGTAAAAATTTAGGGTGCAAGCCGTATCCCGGGCGTACGCTTTTTACGTTTTTTTCGCTAAAGATTTCGCCCTCTTTGATATCCGCGCAGGCGTAAAGCGAGCGCGAAAAGCGGCGATTTTGCACGGCTTTGTCGTCTAGCTCGTAGTTTACTTTGCCAAGCAGCGCTTCGGCGTCTCGCACGGCTTTTGCCATTTCGCTAAATTCCCGCTCGTCCAAGCTAAAAGCCTCATCGACGCTGCGAACGCTTTTATCTAGGATAAAATGCTTTTCTACGATGCGGGCGCCTAGACTCACGGCTACTACGGGCGCTACGATACCTAGCGTGTGGTCTGAAAAGCCGACCTCAGCGCCGAATTTTCGTTTCATATCCGCAATCGTGCATAGATTCATCCCATCAAGCGGAGCAGGGTAGCTAGACGTGCATTTTAAAAGCGCGATCTGCTCGTTTCCCGCATCTTTGCAAATTTGCACGACGTCGGCGATTTCCTGCTCGGTCGCGATGCCCGTGGAGATGATGATCGGTTTGCCCTTGAGTGCGACGTACCGCACGAAATCATAGTCCGTGACCTCAAAGCTTGCTATCTTGTAAGCGGGCGGGTTAAATTTCTCTAAAAAGTCCGCGTCGTCTCTGCAAAACGGGCTTGAAAAGCAGACTAGCCCCTCGTCCCGAGCCGCCTCAAAAAGCTGCTCGTGCCACTCGCGAGGCGTCAGGGCTTGCCGGTATAGTTCGTATAAATTTGCCCCGTCCCACAGCCCGCCTTTTATCATGAAGTCCTCGCCGCGCGAATCTAGCGTGAGGCTATCAGGCGTGTATGTTTGCAGCTTTATAGCGTCCGCACCTGCGCGTTTAGCGGCTTTGATCGTGTCAAGCGCCGTTTGCAGGCTGCCGGAGTGATTTGCCGAGAGCTCGGCGATGATAAATACCTTTTCGTCCGTGTCGAAATTTGCTATTTTCATAAATTTTCCTAACTTTTAGCCATTATATCAAGTTTGCGTAAAGATAACGACATATAGCTCATTTGCTCGTCGCGCTCGTAAATTTCAAAGCCGAATTTTCGGTATAGCGTGATCGCTTTTTCGTTTTCGTTGTAGGCGCACGATTTTAGCTCGCCGACTTTAAGCGTTTTGGCGGCGTATTCTACGATTGTTTGCATTAGGACTTTGCCTTTGCCTTTTAGCTCAGGATTTGCGTAAATGCCAAATTCGCACGAGTCCGCCTCGATATCCACGAAATCGATAACGCCGATGTAGTCGCTATCCTCTTTTACCAAAAAATACCTTTTCGTTTCGTCATTTTTCAAATTTGCGATAAATTTTCTGTGTTCTTGCTCGCTCACGCTTTTGTTTTTCATATACTTCGCGACTCGCTCGTCGTTTCGCCAGCGCAAAATCATCAAAATTTGCTCGTCCGTTAGGTCGGTAAAATTTATAAGTTCAAGCATATCTCATCCGACTCGTAGATATCGCGCCCATTTGCGGCTAGCCACTGCGCCATCTCGTTTTGATTGTCCGCGACGCGCACGGCTTTAAATTTAGCGCCCAAAACCAGCGCTTCGTTTACGAGCGAGCTAGCTGAAATCACTAAAATTTCGCTCTCGTTCATCAGTCGCGCCACCTCGTTTGGGTTTATAAAAAGGCTAAAATTTGGCTCGCTATCCGCTAAAATTTGCAAATTTGATAAATTTACGTTCGCGCTCGTCGTAATGACGGCCACTTTTTTGTTTTTAGCGAGCAAATTTGAGGCGATTTTAGCCGTTAAATTTAGCGCGTCAGTGCCACCTAGCACGATGAGGTAATTAAATTTTTTCTCGCGTTTGATTTTTGCTTCGCCATAAAACTCGCTCCTAACTAGCGGCGAAAATATTAGCTCGCAGCCTTTCGGCACTAGATTTGCGTATTTTTGGGGCTGGGCGTAGATATTTACGTTTAGCAAGTAGTCGCAAAAATGCTCTTTATAGTTGTCGTCAAAGCTTAAAATTTTGACGTTCGTTTGCTCTTTGATTAGCTTTTCATCCGCCGCGCTAATGCCGTAATGATCGATTATAAGAAGCTCAAATTTATGCTCTTTTATCAAATTTACTAGCTCGCTTACGCCCATGCTTTTTAGCGTAAAAACGGGGTATGATATCTCGCCTGCTAGGCTACCCGGCAGGTCGATACAAGCAAAGCTGACGTCTTTAAAATTTTGCGCCAAGATAAGGTCGCGTCTAACGTGTCCGTGCCCGATTTTCGAGCCGCTATCTGCGCGGATGAGAGTTTTTAGATTTGAGATTTTGTTAAAATTCATCGAGTTTTTCCGCCAAATTTAAAATTCTAAGCGTCAAACACACGGCGGCGATGAGGTAAACGGCGCCGGCCGCGGCGAAAAATATAATCTGAAGCTCGTTTAAGCCGCGGTAGCTAGCCGCCAGATAAAATATGTGCAAGATCCCCGCAACCGCAAAGATCTGCATGAGCGTTCTAGCTACCGATATTTTGGCTTTTAGGTAATCTTTTTGCATTTTTCCTCAGCGGTAATTTATCTCGTAAAGCTTCTGCGCAAACTCAAAATCCTCGGGCGTGTCGATATCGCAGACCAAATTTCGCGGAAGCAAAAACGCCCTTGAGTGCGGCGCAAAGATCGGTTTTTTCTCCAGCCACGCCTCGCGCCTGCCGAAATAAAACGCGCCTGCGTCGTGATAGGCTCGCTCTAAATCCTGCGAGCGAGTTAGCGCAAACTGCGGGTAAAACATACTCACTGCGCCGTCCTCGCTAAGCCTGATCGCGCGCTGGATAGGGAAGCTAAACTCGGTCGCGGAAAATAAAAACTCGCACCCGGCTTCCTCAAATTTGCCGTACGCCTCGCGTAAAATTTCACCCGTGATGAGCGGCGCGGTCGCGTAAAGGCAGCAAACGTGAGCATATCCGCCTAGCCTCGCCGCTGCGTCCGCTACGGCGTCGCTACTGGTGGCGTAGTCGTCGCTCAGCGCAGCATCTCTCATAAACGGAACTTGCGCACCGAATTTGACTGCTACGTCCGCGATCTCGGCATCGTCGGTGCTAACGATCACTCGCTCAAAAACGCCCGAATTTAGCGCCGCTTCGATGCTGTAGGCTATCAGCGGCTTGCCTAGAAAATCTTTAACGTTTTTGCGCGGTATGCGCTTGCTACCGCCGCGAGCCGGGATGACGCAAAGGGCGCGATTTTGGTTATCTCTCATCAAATTTACCGCCCTAAACCCTGCAGCCTTGCGGCGTATCAAAGCTCTTTAAAACCTCAAAAAGCGTATCTGCGACGAAATTTGCGTCCTCTAAACTCATGCACTGATGGCACGGGATACTAAGCTCGGCGGCGTAAAAATCCTCGGCGCTAGGCACCGAGATATCGCCGTAGCGCTCGCGGTAAAAGCTAAATTTATAAGTCGGCTTATAGTGCACCTGCACGCCGATACCGCGCTCGTGAAGGGCGGCGAAAATGTCCTCTTTGGCGCACCAAAACTGGCGAAATAGCAAGATAGGGTAGAGGTGGCGCGAACTAACGACGTCGCTAGGTAGCTTGATCACGCTAAAATACGGGTTTTTCTCAAATTTTTCGTCGTAAAATTTAGCGATTTTCTCGCGCGCCGCGATGGTTTCGTCTAGCCTTTTTAGCTGATTTAGCCCTAGCGCGCAGGCGACGTCGGGTAGGCGGTAGTTGTAGCCAAGCAAGCTCTGGTCGCTGTCCCAGAGGCGTTTTTTGGCTATGCCGTGCGAGCGGTAGAGGCGTGCTAGGCGCGCTATCTCGTCGTCGTTGGTC
>NZ_CALHXD010000092.1 GCF_938040115.1 uncultured Campylobacter sp.
CTCTTGTTCGTCGAGTCCTCGCTGATGCTTGCGCAGTTGTAGATGAACTCCTCGCGAGTGATCGCGCCGCCTTCTTTTTGTAGCATGTATTTTAGGATGTCGTACTCCGCCGCGGTCAAATTTAACGGCTCGCCTTTTAGCGTGATGATGTGCTTAAAATCATCTACCGCGATGTCTTTTTCGCGTGCGCTCTCTTTTGCGCCGCTTAAATTTGCGCCCGCTACAGTGCTTTGGCGGCGCAGGTGGCTTTTGATACGAGCTAGCAGCTCCTGCGGGTCGTAAGGCTTTGGCAGATAGTCGTCCGCGCCGTTATCTAGGGCATTTACCTTGTCGGTGATGTCGTGGCGTGCGCTAGAGATGATGATAGGCACATCGTGGCGCTTGCGGATCTCTTTGCACACTTCTAGGCCATCGAGTCCCGGTAGCGTGAGGTCTAGGATCACGAGGTCAAATTTTTCTACGTTTAGCGTCGAAAGCCCGATATACGGCTCCTCTGCAGTCTTTACATCCATATCGCTTTTTGCTAAAAATTCGGTCAAAATTTCCGCTAGCTCCAAATCATCTTCTATCATCAAAATTTTTATCATTTTATGTCCTTTTGGGGATTATAGCGAGTTTTGACTAAATTTTTAATGGCGGTAGCGGCTTGTTTTTTGTTGTGCTACGCTTACAGCTTGCAGACGGACGCTTTTGTTAAGCTTAGTAAAATTTGAGCCAAACTAAGATGCTCAAATTTGAAACTAGAAATTTAATCAGGTCAAATTTAAAATGATAGAGCGTCAAATTTGACTGGTAAAATTTGGAAAATTTAAAAAAGAAAAAAGGCGCAGTTTCCCGCGCCTTAGAGTAGAAATTATTTTATAACAAGACCTTGGAAAAGTCCGCCGCGATTAACCCAAACGAGCGTTTTTTTGCCTTTTGCGCTTGCTAGGGCTTTGTTAAAGTCATCCATATTTTTGATATTTTCCTCGGCGATTTGGATGATGATGTCGCCTTTTTCAAAGCCGATTTTTTCGGCATTTGAGCCAGCTTTTACGTCTGTTACTAGGATGCCTGTAGCATCGGGGGCTAGGCGGTATTTATACCTTGCGTTGTCATCGATCGCCGTGACACTAAGACCCTCGATAGCCGTGCCGTTTTTTGTCGCCGGAGCGCTTGATTTTGTATTGGCGTTAGCTAGTTTTATCTTGGCGGTTTCGATTTTACCGGAGCGCTCGTAGGTTAGTGTGATCTCTTTGTTTGGAGCTAGTGAGCCGATGAGATTTTTTAGGTCGTTAGCGTTTTTGATCTCTTTATCGTCGATTTTGATGACCAGATCGCCTCGCTTTAGTCCCGCGACATCCGCAGGAAGGCCGCTTTCTACGCTACTAATGAGCGCTCCTTCTTTGTTTTTATAGATCTCTTTTTGCTCCTCGTTGAGATTTGCTATCATCACGCCGATATATCCGCGCTCGATCTTGCCGTCTTCGATGAGTTTTTTGGCGATATCTTTAGTCATATTTGACGGGATGGCAAAGCCGATGCCGTTGTTTCCGCCGCTGCGGCTAAGTATGGCCGAGTTTATGCCTACTAAGTAGCCGCGGCTATCGACTAGCGCGCCGCCTGAGTTACCCGGGTTTATCGAGGCGTCTGTCTGGATGAAATTTTCATATTGATTTAGTCCGATGTTGTCTTTATTTAAGCCGGAAACTATGCCTTGAGTGATACTGCCGCCCACGCCGAAAGGATTTCCGATGGCAAATACAATGTCGCCTTCCATCAGCTTGGCCGAGTCGGCAAACGGTATGGCTTTTAGCTCTTTTGCGTCTATTTTGATGATGGCTAGGTCTGTTTTTGGGTCGGTACCGATGATTTTAGCCTTATACTCTTTGTCGCTATCTAGAAGCGTTACTACGATCTCGTCGCTATCTTCTACGACGTGGTTGTTTGTTACGATGTAGCCGTCGCTAGATATGACGACGCCAGATCCCAGCGAGCTACTTTTTTGTTTTTCTTGAGGGATGTTAAACTGAAATCCAAAAAAGTCCTTGAAAAACGGATCGCTAAACATATCGTTCATATCTGCAACGTTGCTGCTGACGGTTTTTGTAGTGGAGATATTTACGACCGATTTTTTAGCGTCGGCGATAGAGCTGTTGTAGGACAGCACGACGTTTTTGTTAAATTCCGGATTTACTCTAGTAAAATCCTCTGCGGGTTCGTTAAAGTTTATGCTTGCGGCAAAGATCGCGCAAGAAGTAGCCAAAGATAATATCATTATCTTTTTCATTACTTTTCCTTTTGATAAAATTTTTTTCAAAGCGCGATTATATGGCGTTAAGCTCAACGTAAAGTTAATTATTATTTAAGTCGTTTAAAATCGTTTTTATTTACTATACTTGATTGACATACGCTAAATCTTTATGCTATAATCCCTATAAAATTAATTGACTAGAAGGACATAATATGAGCAATAGTCTTTACGAAACGTTAGGGGTGTCCGAAAAGGCCACTAGCGACGAGATCAAAAAGGCCTATCGTAGGCTGGCTCGCAAGTACCACCCCGATATTAACAAAGACCCGGGCGCGGAGGATAAATTCAAGGAGATAAACGCCGCGTATGAAATTTTAAGCGACGAAAAAAAGCGCGCGCAGTACGACAGGCACGGCGACGCGATGTTTGGCGGGCAAAATTTCCACGACTTTGCGAGCAGCTCGGGTATGGGAAATTTGGACGAAATTTTAAAAAATATCTTCGGCGGAGGCGGTTTTAGCGGCTTTTCAAGCAGAAGCGGCTTTAGCGGATTTAGACAGACTGGCGGATTTAGCGGCTTTGAGGACGAGGAGGATCTAGACTCCCGCGCGAAGGTAACTATCCCGTTTGACGTAGCGGTAAAGGGCGGCGAGCACTCGATAAATTTTAACGGCGAAAACATCAAAATAAAAATCCCAAACGGCATCAATGACGGCGAAAAGCTGCGCATAAAAGGCAAAGGTAGCGGCGGGCGCGGAGATCTGATCCTAACCGTAAATATCGCGCCTAGCGACGAGTATGAAAGAGACGGCGACGATCTATATAAAGACGTGCTGATTCCTCTAAAAACAATGATGTTCGGCGGTAAGATAGATGTAAAAACGCCTAAAAAAGACGTCACGATAAAAATCGCCGAAAACTCAAAATCCGGGCAAAAAATCAGGCTCAAAGGGTACGGCGTGCAAAATAGAAAAAGCGGGATATTCGGCGATCTGTACCTGCGAGCGCGCGTGTCTTTGCCGGACGTAAATGCCCTAGACGGCGAGCTAGCCGAACTCATGAAGCAAAAACTTCCGGAGGCGTAAAATGAAACAATACGAAGAACCGGTATATCTAATCAGCGTCGTAGCAAAGGTGCTCTCCATACATCCGCAGACGCTTCGCCAATACGAGCGCGAGGGGCTGCTTGAGCCATCAAGAACCGAGGGCAAGATGCGCCTTTACTCCGAAAAAGATATGGACCGCATCAAGATGATACTACGTCTAACGCGCGATCTTGGCGTAAATTTAGCAGGCGTCGATATCATCTTGCAGCTAAAAGAGCAGATCGAGCAGTCTGAAGTAATGATAAGGCAGATGAAAGAGGAGCTAGCTAAAATGGAGCAGGGCGGCGTGCCGTCTAAAAAAGCTCTGGTAAAGCGCAAAAATAGCTTTGATCTCATCTTTTATGATGATAAAAATTAGTCCTTTTTATCCGTTAAAAAGGTAAAATCGGGTAAAATTTATTTACAAAACGCGCCAAATTTGAGGCTTTAGTGGTGCTAAATTTAGCCTTAAATTTGCCCCGCTTTGAACTCAAATGAGGCACAATGTTAGAAACTTTTTTATTATTTTTTTCTATCCTGCTCATCGCTTGTATCGTCTCTAGCAAGGTTTCTGATAGATTCGGTATCCCGTCGCTAGTCGTATTTTTGGCCGTGGGTATGCTCGCGGGCTCGGACGGACTGCTCGGGCTTGATTTTAATAATCGCCAAATCGCCCAAGACGTGGGCACTATCGCGCTTATTTTTATACTTTACGCAGGTGGCCTCGATACAAATTTAAAATCTATCCGCCCCGTCATGGTAAACGGCATCATCCTAGCCACCCTTGGCGTAGTGCTAACTGCCGGCATGATAGCCGTACTGGTAAAATACCTACTAGGCCTTGACTGGCTAGAGGCTTTGCTTTTTGGCTCTATCATCTCCTCGACCGATGCTGCGGCGGTGTTTGCGATACTAGGAGCAAAGGAAATTTCGCTGCGAAACAACATCCGTCCGCTTCTGGAGCTAGAGTCCGGATCAAACGACCCGATGGCGATTTTTTTAACCGTCACGATACTACAAATCATCTCCATAGCCACGATCCCCAGCGTTCCCGATGTTGCGTTAACGCTGGTTAAGCAGTTTTTGCTAGGCGGGCTGATGGGCTATATGTTCGGCGTCGCGCTGCCCGGGCTTTTTAACCGCCTAAGGCTTGAGTACTGGGGACTATATCCCGTGTTTTCGATGGCTTGGGTCATGCTTTTATACGTGCTAGCCGGCAAAGTCGGCGGCAACGGCTTTTTGGCTGTTTATATCGCGGGAATGTTTATAAATAAAAAAGAGTTCGCGCATAAGAAAAATTTGATCGGTTTTCACGACGGTATCGCGTGGACGATGCAGATCGTTATCTTTTTGACGCTGGGACTTTTGGTAAATCCTTCTCAGCTACCCGCCGTCGCGCTTGCGGGCGCCGTGGTCGCTTTTTGGATCATGTTCGTCGCGCGTCCTATGGGCGTTTTTCTCTCGCTTTTACTTTCTAGGTATAATGTTAAAGAAAAGATATTTATCTCGTGGGTCGGGCTTCGAGGCGTCGTTCCTATCGTACTTGCGACCTATCCGTTCGGGGCAAATTTGCCAAATTCGGAGCTTATTTTTAACACGATATTTTTCGTCGTGTTCGTCTCGATCATCATCCAGGGCATGACGCTGGAAAAGGCCGCGCAAAAATGCGGCGTCAAAGAAGAAGCCGCACCAAAAGAAGTCGAGATGTCGAATTTACCGATCTTTTACCATACTTTGCGCCAGCACACCATACGCTTTGACGCCGAAGTTGTGGGCAAAAACCTAGCCGAGCTCGAGCTTCCTAGCGATTTTTTGGTGCTACTCATCAAGCGCAAGGGCGAATACGTCAAACCGACGGGCTCATCGGTGTTTGAAGAGGGCGACTTGCTACTGATCCAGTGCGAGGACGAGAACAAATACAACGAAACCCTAAAGACGTTTACGGCGTAAATTTGCTGCCGTTTGCATAAAATTTAAAGAAAGGAAATAGAAATGAAATTTGAGGAAATGACTTTATCTACATTTTCAAGTGCATTTCGTAGAATAAGAAATAAAAAAGGACTTAATAAAAATAAAGATAAAAACGTTAAAGAGGAGAAATAAAAATGAAGTTTGTAAATTTATTTTTAATAACCGCTTTAGGTATTACTTTTAGTTATGCAAAAGAAAAAGTCGATTGTAACGACCCGAAAAATACCCCTAGATATATTGGGGGGGTAATGATTGGCGGTAAAATGGAGTGCGACGTTAATCGTGGCACTGCGGAGCGCGCCAAACGCGAGCTTGATATGACTATCGGACGTAACCCAGTTACGGGTAAGGTAACTTCAAAGGCGGAGCTAGCGGGCGGTAATAAGGCTACGAATAACCTAGAAGCGGCGCAGATGAATTTCGGCAAAGCGGAGCAGGCGCTAAAAGACGCAGAAGAGGCTTACGAGGGCGACCGCAGCACTAAAAACTCTCGCCGCGTCGATAAAGCGCGTAAGAGCTTTGAAAAAGCGCAGCGCGATCTTGAGGCGGCGGAAGAGATAAAAGAAAAAGCCGATAGGAAAAAGGACAAGTAGCCTGCTCAAATTTGAGTTTGGACGAGCCAAGGATCAAGAGGGAAGCCCTCTTGATCAAATTTAACAATCTAGTGCTTAGCCCCAGGGCGGTGAAACCGCCGAAGGGGTATATTTGAATTTAGCTTAAATTTAGCCGAATTTATCTTTCAAATTTAACCCTCTTTTACTCCAAAGCCTGCGCAAGATCGGCGATGAGGTCGTCTGCGTTTTCTAGGCCGACGCTTATTCTGATTAGCTCTTTTGTTATGCCCGCCTTCGTTAGCTCCTCGGCGGAGAGCTGCTGATGCGTAGTGGAGGCCGGGTGCGTGATGAGCGACTTTGAGTCCCCGATATTTACGACGATTTTAAAGAGCTTTACCTTGCTAAGCATCTTTACGGCGCGTTCATAGCTATCGGTTTCAAAGCACATTAGCCCGCTAGCCATGCCGTCCTTGAAGTATTTTTGCGCCTTTTCGTGCTCCGAGTCGCTTTTTAGCGTCGGATAGGTTACGCGTTTTACGTATTTGTGCGAGTTTAAAAACTCGGCGATTTTGCGCGCATTTTGCGAGTGCCTCTCGATACGAACGCTTAACGTCTCAAGCCCCTGTATGAGCTGCCAGGAGTTAAAAGGCGAGATCGTAGCGCCTATATCGCGCACCAAAGCCACTCTCATGCGCAGCGTATAGATGTCGAATTTATCCGCCATCTGCGCGTAAACTAGCCCGTGATAGCTCTCGTCAGGCTCGTTAAAGTGCGCGTATCTGGCGTTGCCGACTAGTTTGGCGTTTAAATTTTTACTAGATACGACCGCGCCCGCTAGGCTTAGGCCCTGGCCGCAGATATATTTGCTCGCGCTATGCACGACGACGTCTACGCCGTGATTTAGCGGTTGGAAAATGATCGGCGTAGGCACGGTGTTATCTGCGATCGTTACGACGCCGTGCTTGTCCGCGATCTCGACGATTTTTTTAAAATTCGGGATTGCGATTTGCGGATTTGATAGCGTCTCGAAAAATATCGCGCGAGTTTTGTCGTCTATCAAATTTTCAAGATCGTCCGCGCTGTCGCTGTCAAACACTCGCGCCTCGATGCCAAAACGCTTAAGCGTATGTATAAAAAGAACCATCGTGCCGCCGTAAATTTTCTTTGCCACGACGATGTTGTCGCCGACTGCGGCTAAATTTGCGATCGAGTAGAAAATCGCCGACTGACCGCTAGCTGTCACGATAGAGGCCGAGCCCTCCTCGAGCGCGGCTATACGGCTCTCTAGTACGTCCGTAGTCGGGTTGCCCAGCCTCGTGTAGATGTGGCCCGGGTCTTCTAGCGCAAATCTCGCTGCAGCCGCCTCGGCGCTACCGAAATCATAAGCCGTAGTCTGGTAAATCGGCACCGCCATGGCTCCCGGGCCAGCCTTGGTATCGTAGCCGTAGTGCGTGGCGATCGTCTCTTTTTGCATTTTTTCTCCTTGTAAAATTTGCGCGCATTATAACCGCTAAAAGTTTAAATTGGTATAATTGGGCTTTTGAAAGGAAAAAATGGCTGAACAAAACGACAAATTTAAGCGCGTAAAATACCTGCGCGGCCTGGAAAAATTCGCAAAAGCGGCGATTAGCGCGCTAAAAAGAGAGGATTTTAACGAGGACGAATTTCGCGCTAGGGTGGGCAAAAACGCCGAAATTTTACGCAAGATCGAGCCGGTTTTTTTAGATAACGCCTACTCGAAATCTCTTGAAAATTTCGTAAATTTAGTCGTAAAAGGCGGCGATAGGGCCGAGCTAATAACCTGCGCCAACGCGCTAGAAAAGCTAAAAAATCAAAAAACGTATAAAAAAGAAAA